>CAJXBG010000003.1 GCA_913050215.1 uncultured Gammaproteobacteria bacterium | reverse complement strand
TGGCTAGTGGAATGCGGCAGGGTTGGTCAGCATATATGCAGGCCCATGGGGCTGATTTATCGCTGCATTTTCTCCGTAGATTGCTTGCTTCGTCTTCCCATAGACTTCTCTATTCGCGCCCAAACGTGCGAGTTCAGATGCTCTTTTTATTGAAGCCTCCAATAGGGTCTCGAGCGGTTCGCTTTTTTGCGCAACACCCGCCGCAACGGCATCATTCCCGGACCAACGCTTGGCAAGCTGTACAGTTTCAAAGAAAGTGTTCATCGGCAATTTGTGTCGAAATAGCGCGAGTTCAGGTTTAGGGATAACCATGCCGATTTCTACTTCGTTCGCACACATAAATCCCCTGTCGCTTCTCACGAAACGAATATCATGACATAGCGCGCACATAAAACCTGCACCAAAAGCGTGGCCATTGACAGCTGCCAGCGTTGGCATCGGGAACGTGATGATACGACCCATCAATGCCATAAACTCTTTTCCAAACGCTTCTCGATCTCCGCCGCGATGTTCACCCTTGGACGCTCGCCATTCCAGATCAAGACCGTTGGAGAAAAATTTTTCAGTGGCCGATGATGTGACCAATGCCGCAGGCCCGGTTGAAGCTTCGGCCTCATCCAGCGCTGCTGAGAATTCACGAACGAATGTTGTATTCCAGCGGTTCTCGCCATCGTCCATGTTTAGAATAAATACTTCGCCTTGTCTGTCCAGCTTAATCATCTAAACTCCTTTTACGCATATTATTCGTGGTTGTTTACTCGGATGAATTTAGTCGCTGAGTATAGATCAAATCAACGATATTTGCGTCTTATCAAGGGTCTGTGTACCAGCGAGGTTGAATGACTGATAGACTGCGTCACTTTTTGCAATGCGCCGATCTTCTATCAGATCAAATGTGAATAAGTCCCTCGTAATGAACATACATTTAGTCAAGACACGTTACTCCAATACCTATGTGATTGAAGAACACGGCAAACTGCTGGTTGCGGACGTTGCGATGCGCTGTGATGGCTTTGTATTGGATTTCATCGTGCGGGAGTTGAAGCATAAAGTTTCTTCGGTAGCGCTTGTTGTCTGCACGCATGACGATCCGGATCATATCGGAGGGGTGACGCCGCTTGCCAGAGCTTGCCATGCGATAGCCGCCATACCTCATGCCTCTAAACGCCCCACCTTGAAATTCTATCGTAACCCGATTGGACCGATGGTTAAGATAGCAACGACTTTTGGTGAAGCGTTTCGGTCGCGGTCGAGAAACATGTACATGAACAAGGAACGTAACCAGCGGTACGAGCATATTCACAATCATCATCTCGACGAACCTGCGGCTCAAAGATTTGTGCTACCGAAGCTAAGACTAATCGACAAGGCGAGACTTGACGGGTTTCCAAACTGGGAGGTTGTACATACCCCTGGGCACAGTTGGGACAGCGTTTGTCTTTTCCATCACCCGACCGCGAGTCTCATCACCGGCGACACGCTGTTAGGTAGCGGAAGTAAGGGACGGCTAGTACACCCGGCAATTTATGATAATCCAGTGGCCATGCGAAGATCAGTTGAAAAATTAAGGCGGCTTAAGCCCCGTACGGTGTATCCGGGGCACGGTTCGATTTTTGCCGGTGATGATATCTTGAATCATCTTTGAACTGGCATAATGGCCTGAAACAAATAGACGGCTATCCTTTGGCAAAATCGGGAAAATGCACATCGTGTATGCTGACATACTGGAGGGAGAGGCGAACGTGAAATCAGTCTATTCCTTGATGCGTGAAAATATTGAGCGGTTACATCCTTAGAAGGTTTTAAACCTGTTGAGGTGCGAGCGTTTAAGGACGGGTTTAAACAGCGCATAATTATGGAATTTATGGTCTTATAATGTTCGTCGGCATACGCCGTCTGGGTATAATCACGCAATGAATGACGTGCCTATTCTTTATAGTTTTCGACGTTGCCCCTACGCGATCCGAAGCCGGATGGCGATTGCTGTTTCTGGTGTCCAAATGCAGCTGCGTGAGGTTGTGTTGAAGAATAAACCTCCGGAGCTTTTGTTAACCTCGCCCAAAGGTACTGTTCCGGTCGTTCGTCGCGTCGATGGTAGTGTGCTGGAACAGAGTCTTGATATTCTAGACTGGGTCTTATCGATTTCTGACCCTGCGGGTTGGAAGGCGTATCCATCCGACGTGCTTGCTGAAATGGCGAATCTAATTGAAGAAAACGATGTTTCGTTCAAACAACACCTTGATCAGTATAAATATGCTGATAGGTATCCAGATGAAAGCAAGGAGACATACCGGGCGCGTTGTCACACGTATCTTCAGAAGCTTGAAGACAGGTTAAGTGTTCAACCGCATTTGTTTTCCGAGCGCGTGTCCTATGCTGACGTGGCAATTTTCCCTTTTGTTCGCCAGTTTTCGAAAGTTGATGAGCAGTGGTTCGCACAGGCACCTTATCCCGCGCTTAGAAACTGGTTGGGTCGATTTGCCACGGGTGATTTGTTTATTTCTGTGATGAAAAAGTACAAGCCCTGGCGCCAGGGAAACCCGAGCATGCTATTTCCGAGCATCTGACAAATTTTGGCGATTAAATTACTTGAGCGGTATACCCGCAAACACGCCATGAAATTGGAAGAGTAGGACGTAGAGGGCAAGGCCAATTGCGATCGTACCCAAATCCCAAAGCTTGCTAACCGGTGTTGGAGCCACGCCGGGTCCTCTAGCATTCACAAGTAAAATATTGATGATAGAAAATACCACGAAGCTCGCAAACAGGATCGTGCTCGCTAAGTCGCCATTCGCGACCAGATGAGAAAGACCCCATAGAATCAATCCGCCTAACATCGGGTGACGAACCAGGGTTTTCAGGTTATTGGGCATTTGAGCGGCGCAGATAAGAATCACTGCGATGGGCATG
This sequence comes from uncultured Gammaproteobacteria bacterium, assembly GCA_913050215.1. GTDB lineage: Bacteria > Pseudomonadota > Gammaproteobacteria > Pseudomonadales > Azotimanducaceae > UBA4582. The sequence continues at coordinate 83,588 of CAJXBG010000003.1, read as the reverse complement.
GTAAAGATTGCCGCGTTTCTTCCCCAGCTCAGTGGATCAAACAGCGGTTGGAATTTTGTCAGACTGAAGCCGTAGATAATCAGACCTAGCCCCAAGGCAGAGATGAGACTGAATAGTCCCTTAAACCGCATTTCGCCAAGTCTATTGACCATGATTGATTTGAGTGGCATGGATGGTACGAAGTGCACACCGAAAAAAAGAATAATTCCAATAACAAATAATGTCATGATCACGTCTCCAGCGGGGTTAACCCGGCTAAATTTAATTAATTTGTGACGGCGCTTTGTTGCTTATCGGCAGGCCTAGTTGCTGATACTTCATGTTAGCTCGAATCAAAGACTCGAAAGAATACCGCTGATTTAACCCCGCTTTCTAGTCCACTTCAGCCCTTATAAGTTTCCTCTTGTCTGTTATTTTTGCTTGAATTTAGGGTGACGACACCCGAAAGATACATCGGTCAATTGCAAACGGGCAATTAATTCGGTATGCCTTGTGCTACAACTCAGGCGGTTAGTATTTATCTGGCAACCTAACTCAATTACGTCGATTTGATCCTTGTTAGTTACCGAGTCTCCCAGAAAATAAAATGCGTAACCTAAAAAAATCTATCGCAAGCAGGCTAACGATATGCGCAGATGGTTGCAATGGGTCTTTCTGTTTGTTTTAAATATGTGGGTTACGCTACGAATTCGTCGTTAGGAGAACAAACCATGCATCAGCATTTTTTTAGAACCTATCAGCAAGCGAGGGAACACTTTATTAAAGCCTGCTGTGATTTCAAGGGGGAGTTAACGTCAATCAAACATCCAGAACAGGGCCCGGATGGAGATATTTTCATGGACATTGGCTGCTTTGGAGACAAAAGTGCGCAGCGAGTGGTCGTCATTTCGTCAGGTACCCATGGCGTGGAAGGTTACACCGGTTCAGGGATCCAATCTCTATTGCTTCATGAGGGCTTACACGCTCGGTTACCAGCCGGCACACGTTTGCTGATGGTGCATGGTGTCAATCCTTATGGCTTTGCCTGGCAGCGAAGGACAAATGAATCGAACATTGATTTAAATAGAAACTTCATCTCCTTCGAAAAAGCGCCTGTAAACAAGGGTTATCGAGAGATCGCAGATGTCTTTGAACCAAAAAGTTGGAACGCGGATACCGAGATTTCTCTGATAAACGAGGTGCGTGAATTCGTTAAAAACAAGGGTCTGGAGTGGTATCAAAGTGCTCTTTCTAGCGGTCAGTATGAGTTTCCCGGCGGTATGTTCTATGGCGGTCTTGAGCCTGCGTGGTCGAACCTGACGATTCGCCAGGTTGCCATGGACTATCTTCAGAATACCGAAGAGATTATCTGGATTGATGTTCATACAGCACTAGGACCCTTTGGCACGGCCGAATGCATTGTGGATTACCATCCGACATCGAAAGCATACCGGCGAAGTGTCGAACTTTGGGGTGATCGGGTGAAGAGCATGTTGTCCGGAGACTCGCACTCGGCACCCATTGCTGGTTCAATGATCAGTGGGTTGCAAAAAACGTATCCAACAATCGTTGGTGCCGGTCTGGAGTTCGGCACAGTGCCGGGGCGAGATGTGGTTCTGGCGCTGGTTGCCGATCAATGGTTGCACCAATATGGCAATCCGGCGTCTCCCGAGGCAGCGCCAATTAAAGATATGATGATGGATGCGTTCTATCCCGATTCGGACGAATGGCGAGAGTCTATTGTGGTTATTGCCCGGGATGTTGTGGATCAAGCGTTAGCTTCTTAGCCAATTTTGTCCCATACGTTAACGAAGCCATCGTTACGGTCGAACAAAACCTGAACTGGGCTTTGCTTATTGATATGCCCAACGAGACCTTTGTAGGTGCCAAAGCCGGTGAGTTGCAGGAGTCTGGGCGAGAAAGTTGCAGCCGTTTCCAGTGGAATACCCAGTTGCTGATTCTCCTGCTGACGGAGATATCCTGCGCAGTAATTCATTGCAATCCCAACTCTTCTTTCCAGTGATTTGTTTGCACCGCCACCGTGCCATAGGCTGCCGTTCCAAATCAACAAACTGCCTTTAGTCATAGCAGCGGAGATGGTCTCGTATTCGTTGCTATAGTCAGGTTTAGAGGGTCGCTGATGACTACCTGGAATGATGCGTGTTGCTCCATTCTCTTCCGTGAAATCGGTGAGTGCCCACATTGCGTTACAAACCAGCGGTTGGTGAGGTCGAGGAAAATTGTAGAGTGTGTCATCGACGTGAATCGGTTGAGCAATCTCTCCTGGATCGATTGAAATAGAGGAGAGAGAAGATACCAGGCACCCCTCGTCAAGCACACCCTCTACGATAGGCAGTAAAACGTGATGGGTGGGGATTTGCTGAAAAATCTCATGCTGAGCCAACAAATTATAAATTCTAATAGTATGGTGACCCTCAAACACGTTATCACCTGGCGTAATGCTTTGTTGTGTTTCAATTTCGAGTAACGCGCTGTTCAGGCGCTCAACGAGATCAAGCTCGATAACATCGGGGATGATAGTGAAACCCTGTTGTTCGATTTCTGCGAGGTGTTGTTCTGTGTTCATAGCTGGTTGCGAGTCCCAGTGGTATTGTGATTAGGACTTTATGCCAAAACCTTTTGGGGTGTCCATTAATCTGCTAATGTAAACGGCCGTTTTATGAAGTGTGGAAAGCGCGATGAGCGAGCAAGCGGAAAATCAGGAAGCGACACTGGCGAGATTTGGTAATCCATTTCTAAGGGACGATGCGCCACCGGTAATTACAGATCCATACTCAGTGCCCATTGAACAGATTAACGTTGTTGATGGCAGATTGTTTCAACAAGATATCCACTGGGACCATTTTAAGCGACTGCGCGAAGAAGATCCGGTACACCTGAATGAAGCGCCCGGTATAGGTAGATACTGGTCCCTGACCAAATTCGAAGACATTATGTTCGTTGATAAAAATCATGAGCTTTTCTCTTCGGCTCAGGGTATCGCCCTGGGTCCACAAATCGATCTGAACCCAAATCCTGAAGAGCTAAAATTTAATAGCTTTATTTCTATGGATCCGCCTAAACATGATCTGCAACGCGCTACGGTGAGTGGTGTTGTTGCCCCACCAAACTTGGCGAAGATGGAATCAATCATTCGAGAGCGCACGTGTAAGGTGCTTGACGGATTGCCAGAAGGTGAAACGTTTAACTGGGTTGAGCGAGTATCAATTGAACTTACCACGCAAATGCTGGCGACGCTATTTGACTTCCCTTTTGAAGATCGAAGGAAGTTAACACGCTGGTCTGATGTTGCGACGGCGCCTCCCGGGACGGGAATTGTTGATACAGCCGATCAACGTCGTGAAGAATTGTTGGAGTGTCTGGCATATTTTACGCGATTATGGAACGAGCGCGTGGGCGCTGACGAGCCAGGCTCAGATCTGATTTCAATGCTTGCCCACGGTGAAGAAACCAAAAACATGGAACCCTATGAGTTTCTAGGGAATTTGATTTTGCTTATTGTTGGCGGTAACGATACAACGCGTAACTCAATGAGTGCGGGTGTGATTGCGCTCAACCAAAACCCAACTGAGTATGACAAGTTGCGAGCGGACCACTCATTAATTACAAATATGGTACCTGAAATTATCCGTTGGCAGACGCCCTTGCCGTATATGCGAAGAACCGCGAATGAGGATATTGTCATCAGAGATAAGCAGATTAAAAAAGGCGATCAAGTGCTGATGTGGTACGTGTCGGGTAATCGCGACGAAGATGTTATTGATCGTCCGAATGATTTTATTATCGATCGACAAAAAGCCAGACATCACCTGTCTTTTGGCTTTGGCATCCATCGATGTATGGGTAATCGGCTTGCTGAAATGCAGCTTAGAATCGTCTGGGAAGAAATTTTGAAGCGATTTCAAACCGTAGAGGTTGTTGGTGAGCCTGAACGACTGCTTTCCAGTTTCGTAAGAGGCATCACTAATTTACCTGTTCGGGTACACCGACTTTAAGCTGGTAGAGGAAAGCTAATGGCAGATATCACCTTTTCAGTGATTGAAACGAATGGCATACAGATGCGGGTTGCAGAAGCGGGTGCCGGCCCGTTGGTATTATTGGTTCATGGTTGGCCCGAGTCATGGTATTCCTGGCGTCATCAGATCAGGGGGCTGGCAGATAGTGGCTACCGTGTCATAGCGCCGGACATGCGTGGTTACGGTGACACCAGTTCACCAGCGGCTGCGGCTGATTATAGGATTGATATTCTCGTTGCTGACTTAGTTGGTTTGTTGGACGCGCTTGGCGAGGAGAAAGCTGCCCTGATTGGACACGACTGGGGTTCGATGGTTGTGTGGAATGCTGCACTGCTGTGCCCGGAACGTTTTACAGGCGTTATGGGTATGAGTGTACCCTACGGCGGCGTTGGTGCTGAGGCGCCTACGGCAGGGTGGCAAAAAGCAATGGGTGATCAGTTTTTCTACATTCTTTATCACAATGAAGAAGGTGGGGTAGCTGAAAGTGAGTACGACAGCGATCCCCGATCGTTTTTGTCCATGCTGTATGCATCGCCGAATACGCCGCGGCACCCGCCAACGATCACTGACCCTGCGCGTTTAGCCGGTGGCTGGATTGGGAGAATAGGCCAGCCTATTGAACGACCGGGCTGGTTGAGCCAGGCTGATCTGGACTACTACGTTGATGAGTTTACAAGGGCCGGATTTCGCGGTGGCGTAAATTACTATCGGAACTTTGACGCTAATTGGGCCTTGATGAGAGACAAGGATCCTGTAGTTAAGATCCCCTCTGCTTTTTTATCCGGAGCTGCTGATCAGGTAATACAAGGTGCAAACGAGCAGGCATTGCGCGCGATGATGGACCCCGTGATGTCTGACTTAAGAGAAATTACGCTGCTACCGGAAATGGGCCACTGGGTTCAACAGGAAGATCCTGAGGGCACCAATAAAGCAATTCTCAGTTTCCTGGAAGAGCTTGTGTAAAAGACGCTGCTGAGTGCGTCTCGTTCTTTCCCTGAGTCATTTCTCAGATGCTAATGACCTTGCAGATGCGATGGTTTCACCAGACACCGGTGCGCCTAATAGGCCTTCTAACGTGTCAATAAGACTGTTGATAAACAGATCGGCGTCAGCTGCCTCAAAAGCGTTTGGCGCGCGAGCCTGATGATTCATCGAAACAGAGGTGAATCTAATAGCACTATCGATGCGACGCTGATATGCGCTATCGTCGAGATGGATTAATAATTTGCGAAGCAGCCGTTCTGTTTCTCTCCCACTTTCACCGCCAGCACCCTTGTTTTTTATGAGTAAAAGCGCGGAGTCTGTTGTAATTGCAGGTTCAAGGCTGAAAGCGCTGATGTAATTACAATAGTCCGGATCCTTTCTTGCAAGCAAATAAGGGGGTAGCACCATTAACTTGCAGATATCTCGCAAGGTCGGTTTCGGTGTATCACACAGTAGTTGAGCTAACAATTCGCTACGTTTTTCCTGAGTCTGAATAGACCTAGCCTTCAAAATTTCGTCAATCAGACCCTCAAGGTTCTGAAAATGATATTGAAGGACAGATTCATTTTTTTGACCTGCTGCCAGAGTGATTGCCCGCTTGGTAACGTTCTGGATGCCCTTTTCAGCGATTAGTTTTTCTGCGGCAAGCATTAAAGCATTTTGCGTAACCAAGCTTCGAGCTTTCTGACCGTCAACGCGATTATTCATGTCTTACCCAGAGCAAAAAAACCAATTATAGAATCAAACTCGAAATGTTAATAGCTTAAGAGAAAAAAGGGCGACGGGGTTACTCGGATGGTATTCTATAGCACTAATCAAACTGAACTACGGATAAGCGGCGAATGAATATTGATATACCACAGGTGGGTTTCGGGCTATGGAAAATTTCTCGGGACGACTGTGCCAGCGTTGTCTACGAAGCGATTAAGTCCGGATATCGTCATCTGGACAGCGCCTGCGATTATGGCAATGAAAGAGAAGTAGGCGAAGGTATAAAGAGAGCGCTAGATGATGGGCTATGCCAGCGTGAAGATCTCTGGATTACTTCAAAACTCTGGAACACCTACCACGCTGCAAAAGACGTGGCGCCAGCATTGGCACGAACACTGTCAGATCTCCAATTGGATTACCTTGATCTGTACCTGATCCATTTTCCGATTGCACTGGCATTTGTGCCATTTGAAACAAGGTATCCGCCGGAATGGGTGTTTGATCCTGAGGCACAAACACCGGGTATGCAGTTATCAAATGTTCCTTTGAGTGAGACTTGGGCCGCGATGGAAAATCTCCATCAACAAGGGTTGGTCCGGAATATTGGTGTCTGCAATTACTCAAGCGGGCTTATTCACGATTTGATGAGTTATGCGCAGCATAAACCTGATGTACTGCAAATTGAGTCTCACCCCTATCTGACCCAAGAGCGTCTGATCAGGTTAGCAAAACAATATGGAATGACGGTAACAACTTTTTCTCCCCTCGGCGCGGCGTCCTACCTTGAAATGGATATGGCCAATGATGCTGAATCTGTGCTCGAGTCTGAGATTGTGAAACGTATCGCCAACAGCGCTGGAAAAACTCCGGCACAAGTTGTATTGAGATGGGGCGTCCAGCGCGGCACTTCCGTGATTCCGAAGTCGATTCGAGCGGAGCGAATGAGAGAAAACCTCGATATATTTAATTTCGAATTGACTGATGAAGAGATGGCAAAAATATCAGCCTTAAATGTTAACCGACGCTTCAACGACCCAGGACACTTTTGTGAAGAAGCCTTCAATACCTTCTACCCTATATATGACTAATAAAAAGAGCACGAGTCTGCTTCATGCGACGTTGAGGAACTGTTAATGAGTAAGCTGAATTGTGTATCAACACCAGAGCAATTGACCTACAACGGAGAGGTATTTCCGAGTATCGTCGTGTTTGATTCTCCGCCAAATTACAATGCCGAGACGTGGGTCCAATCCCACAAGCATGCAATCGAACGATCATTGCAACTATCCGGCGCCGTGCTGTTCAGAGGTTTTCCTGTAACTTCTGCTGAAGATTTTGACGCATTCTCTGCGGCTTTTGGTTATCCGGATTTTACCTACGCTGAATCTCTGTCGAATGCTGTTCGAATCAATTTTACCAAACGCGTTTTTACGGCTAATGAAGCACCGCCTGATGTCGAAATCTTCTTACATCATGAGATGGCGCAGACACCAGTTTCTCCATCCAGATTGTTTTTTTACTGCCATGCCGCGGCAGAAGCCGGTGGTGCCACGCCGCTATGCCGATCGGATCAGCTGTTTCAGAAGTTGACCAGGGAGAAACCAGAGTGGGCGGCTGAATTTGAAACGAAAGGCGTCAAATATACGACCGTTATGCCGGAGCAGAATGATCCCAATTCGGGCCAAGGGCGCAGCTGGAAAAGCACACTGAGCGTTCAAGACAAATCCAGTGCAGAACAAAAGTTAAAATCCTTGGGCTACTCCTGGAAATGGCAAGTAGATAATACGCTCGAAGCGACGACGCCTAAGTTACCCGCCGTTAAGGTGCTGCCGACCGGCGAGAAAGCGTTTTACAACCAATTGATTGCCGCCTACAAGGGTTGGAAAGGTGTGAAAGAAAATCCAAAAAGTGCGATTACATTTGGCGATGGATCTGAATTTAAGTTGACTCAACTGGAGTATGTTGCAAGTCTGACCGACGAGTTTACTTTTGATTTGTGCTGGCAGGATGGGGATATTGCGATGGTTGATAATCATCGTACTATGCATGGGCGGCGCAGCTATTCTGGTGATAGAAAACGCGAGGTGCTTGTTGCACTCGCAGCCGAGCGTTAGCTGTCTTGCCCTCAGGCTTTTACCTTGAAAAGCGCAGATACGTTGGTATGCCACCGTTTTGAAAACGCATAGTGACCCGTTGGGAGAACTTTCACTACCTCCGCAAAATCGTCAACTAAATCTGTGAGGTTATGACAACTCTATGTTTGCGCGTGACTGCGTCGGAACCGTGTCAGTGTTTTCTGCCTGATTTCTTGCCAAAAGGCACTAAAGTGCCCAGGCAGAACCAACATGAGTGGTGTAACAATCAGAGTAAGGACTGCCGCAAAGGTTAAGCCATAAACAATGCTGCTGGCGAGTTTTACCCAGTAAGCCGATACCTGACCACCGTAGATAATGTCTCGATTGATTAAATCAATGCTCACGTTCGTAGCAAGGGGTAATAATCCTAGTATCGTTGTCGTGGTGGTGAGAAAAACCGGCCGCAAACGCTGGGCTCCTGTCTTTACTACGGCGTCCACAACGTCCATACCTGTTCGGCGAAGCTCATTGTAAGTGTCGATCAAAATGATGTTGTTGTTTACAACAATACCTGCCAGCGCAACGATGCCTATGCCCGTTAGTATGACACTAAATGTTTGACTAAATGTTAGTAGGCCAAGTAGCACGCCAGCGGTAGACATAACAACCGCTGAGAGAATGAGTGCGGCCTGATAAAAGCTATTAAACTGTGCGACCAACAGGATAAACATCAGTAACAAAGACATGAAAAATGCAAAGCCAATGAACTCTAAGGATTCAGCTTGCTCTTCCGTCGCACCGCGAAAAGCGATCTTAATGCGCGGGTCAAAATTTGATTTTTGAATAAAACCCTGCAGCTCGGTGACCTTGTTGTCGGCGACGATACCCGGCTTCACGTTTGCCCGAATAGTCATGATGTACTCACCGTCAACTCGTTCGATAGAATCCAACTTGTTCTTGGCGCGTCGTTCAACAAAGTTACTCACGGGTACAGAGCCTGTCGGTGTTGTCACGCGCAACTGGTCTAATGAATCCATGTTGCGTTCTTCAAAAGGATAACGCAGTCGAATCTCGACTTCCTCTTCAGCATCATCTGGTCGATATTCACCGAGGTATAAACCGTTGGTTACGAGTTGGACTGCAGCACCGACCTCATTGACATTGACGTTAAACAGCGCTGCTTTGGCGCGATCGACCGCAAGTTCCCATTCGATTCCTGGTAAAACTCGGGTGTCTTCAACGTCACGTAAATCATCCATCTGGTTCAGGTGAGTCCTGATCGCCTTAATAGTGGGCTCCAAATCTTGACGGAATTTAGAGGAAACTTGTATTTGGATGTCTTTGCCTGTCGGTGGACCATACTCCTGTTCCACGATTTCATATTGTATACCTGCAATTGGCTTAAGTTTCTCGCGGGCGAGCTCAAGCACATCATTGCCAGTGGTGCCCGCATTACGCACATACTCCATATTCAAAAATATACTGCCAATTTGATCGGCTGGCCCACCGCCGCCAAAGAAGCTCACTTGTTGCCCCCGGCCGGTTGAAGTGAAATAGGTATCAACGCCATTGATAGGCATCAGTGTCGCTTCTGACGTTGTTACAAGATGTTGCAGTTCTGATTTTGAGTAATTACCGCGAGCACTGATACTCACGCGGCCAAACGTTGGGTCTGTTGATGCGAAGTAGATAAATCCCGTGCCATAGCTGCCATAGACCTTGAATATCAGGAACAGAGAGCAAAAGGTGAGCGTTAGGATAATCACCGGATAGTTCAATAACCAGCGCAAAAAACGTGCGTACACGCCGGTAAGTCCTTTTAGCTCCAGTACATTACCGTGCTCAAGTATACGAAGTTGCTCAAGCGATTCATCATCAGCGCTACCGGCTTTGCCGAACAGCCCGCCGAGGGTTGGTCCGAAGAACAGAGCATAGAGTAGAGAGCCGAATAGCACTGCGAATACGGTGATTGGCAAATACTGCATAAATTGGCCAGAGGTCCCTGGCCAGAAGAAGAGCGGCACAAATGCCGCCAGCGTGGTAGATGTCGACGCAAGAACTGGCCAGAACATACGCCTGGCTGCGGTGATGTACGCTTGTTTTTTCTCCATGCCTTCAGACATTTTTCTGTCTGCATATTCGATAACGACAATGGCGCCATCAATCAACATGCCAAGCCCGAGTAACATACCGAACATCACCATAAAATTGAATGACAAGCCCAGCGCATAGATAGCAGTGATAGCAAACAGGAAAGATGTTGGTACTGCTGCGCCAACGAGCAAGCCGGAGCGCCAGCCTAATGCAGCGACAACGAGTATCATCACTAGCGCCATTGCGGTAACGATATTACCCTGCAGCTCAGTGACTTGTTGCTTGGCAAAAGGTGATTGGTCTTGACTAAAGATAATAGAGAGTTCTTCAGGATAGTCTTTGGTCACCTCAGCGGTAAGCGCTCGAACCTCTGCATTCAAATCGATCACATTTTCACCCGGTCGGCGCAGTACCTCGACGGTAATTGAAGGCAAACCGTTGATGGCAGTGTAAGCTTCCCGGTCTTTAAATGTTCGTCGAATCGATGCGACCTTATCCAGGGTGACGACGGTTTCACCGCTTGACTTAATCGGTAGGCTATAGACATCATCACGGTTCTCAATGAGTCCCGGCACCTTGATCGCAAAGCGCCCTTTACCCGTGTCCATGGCTCCTGCGGCGATAAGAGAGTTGTTATTACGAATGGTGGTGAAGAGGTCTTGTTGCGATATTTTGTAGTGTTCGAGTTTCACCGGATCGATTATGGCCTCGAGAAGTTCTTCTCTATGTCCAGAAAGACGCGCTTCGGTGATAGCCGGTATCGACTCTAACGCATATTTAAGCTCAACTGCTTTCTGATACAGCACTCGCTCCGAAACCGTATTGCTTGCTAAGCTGATGGCGATCACCGGGTAGTCTGAAATCGTGATAGCCTTGATAATCGGCTCTTCAGAAGTGGAAGGGAGTTCACTGCGTGCGCGATCTACCGCCGCTCGGACCTCAGAGATTGCGACGTCCGGATCAAAATCAACATCGAACTGCAGGGCAATTGTGGCAAGGCCTTCCCGCGCGTAGGCATTCACCTCTTCAATGCCCTCAAGCGACCTAACTTCTGATTCTACGGGGCGCACGATCAGCCTGTCAGCATCTTCCGGCGAAATACCAATGTGAGGAATAGTTACCATCACCAACGGGATCGTAATATCGGGATCGGCTTCAACTGTGATAGAGGATCTGGCAAAGATCCCGGCGAAAACCAGCATGGCTAAAACGCTAATAGTGGTGCGAGGATGTTTGATAACCGCTTCGATGACGCCGTGCATAACTAGTTGCCCGTGGCCAGTGTTGTTTCGGGTACGGCAATGACACGTTGACCAGAGAAAACAAGCTCTTGGCCGACTGTAATTAGCTTTGCATTGGGCGGAAGGCCGGTTAACCAAACACCGGTGGCGGTATCGCTAACAAGTTCAACTTCCACGAATTCGACCAGATCATTGTTGTTCACGATCTTTGCGCCGATCGCGCCAGTGTCGCTCAGGGATAACGAAGCGGGAGAAACGTTGTGGGCCATGACAGAGCCTTGCGTCAGTATCAATTCTGCGGAAAGACCATCGCGAATAGAATAGTCGTCATTTGGGACTTCGACCTCAACACGATAAGTGCGAGTCACTGCATCAGCTGCATGGCTGATAAAAGAGACAGATCCTTGACGAACAGCGCGATTGTCAATGCGTACATCAGCAGCGCCGGCTAGGGTAAGATCTCCAAGCTCTTGCTGGGTGACATGTGCGACCACAAGCATTGGGTCTGGGTCAAGCACGTCTGCGCAGACCAAGCCCTGTTGTAGAAAATCACCTGTGTTGACCGGGCGTGACTGCACCAAGCCATCAAACGGGGCAATGATATCCCGGTGGGCAAGATTAAGTTCTTGAAGCTTAAGGTTCGCTTGGGCGTTGATAAGATTCACTTCAGCCGCAGCGATTTTAACTTCCCCTTGGAACCCTTGTTGGCGCAGTTTTTTCAGTCCTTGATGCTCCAGCTTTGCATGACGCAACTGAGACTTTGCTTTTTCCAGTTTTATCTTTCGATCATCGAGCGCCAATTTGCAGAGAAGGTCTCCTTTGCTCACACGCACCCCTTTTTCGATGGGTAAGGAGATAACACGGCCGCTCGACTCGGCGCGAACCTTAACGGTTCTTTTAGCTTCAGTTTCCCCCGTTGCACGAACCTGAACCACGTAAGGCACCGCTTTGCTGATGCGAGTCTGAACTCTACCGAGCGTGTCAACACCAGAAGTCTCTGCGTCGTCAGCGACTTCTGGCGCCTCAATTTGCCCCGATATTAACCAGGTGATTAGAACGATTGCGGTGACAATCGCGACGGTATAAGTAGATTTCAAGCGGGTACTCCGTTTTCGGGTCAGCAATTAAAAAATAAATCTAGGTAACACCCAGGTTATTCAGGAGGGCAATTGTAGCAGAACCGCGAAGGGAGATATTCCGATCGTTTGTTGAGAAACTCAACCATTATTCACGGCAATTAATGTTTCTACTCGCGAACTAATGGCACCGCAAAACAAATTCATTGAAAACGCTGATGCGTGCTATCTGTTGAGGCTTGCCATTAACAAATAGGATTGAGACTATCAGTACAATGAAAAGCTAAATACAGGAAGGCGTCATGGCACTTGAACCCGGTCCAATGCAAGTTATTAAAAACTTTCACTCAACGAAAGATGAGGTGCTGGACGATATCAAGAAGCTTGATCTTTGGCCGACAGTCTACGTTTCAGAGCGGATGGAGGAACTGCCTCCGCACTGGCACGACTTGGATAATTGTGGCTATGTTATGGAAGGTAGTAGCTACGTGTTAAATGAAAAAGGAGAACGTGTTCAACTAAGTGCAGGAGATAAACTACAAATACCCGCGGGGGCTATTCACGCCGAGGGTAAAGTTGAAGAGCGGATGGTTTATATCGTTGGTATCCCTGTTGCGGGTAACCTTTTAGAAAAACTATCCCTATTGCCCCCCGAAGAAAGCCCGCTGTACGGTAAATAACTTATGAAACCAATCAATTTTTACGACCCAGAAATACAAAAATGTCCTTACGAACAATACAAGACGCTGAGGGATGATCATCCTGTATATCAGGATCCTGACACGGGTATCTATCATGTCAGTCGCTACGAGGACGTTCGCTATGTGCTGTCGAATCACGAACTCTTTTCAGGAAACGTTCGTGGTCGAGCGCCCTCTGAGCGACAGCTAAAAGTTAACAACCGATTCCAAGAAAGAGGATGGGTTCCAGGACCGACACTGATCAGTCGCGACGAACCTAACCACAAGCAGATGCGTGCTATGTTCAACGAGGCTTTTAGACCTGCGCGAATTAATCAGCTTGATCCCTTCGTTGAAAGCACCGCGCGAGATCTTTTTGCGGGCATCAGAAAAGCGGGGCGTTGTGAGTGGGTGCGCGATTTCGCAGTTCCTCTGCCCTTGTCCATTATCGTTCGACAAATGGGTGCTGATACAGCGGATCTTTGGCGCATAAAATCCTGGACCGATGCCTTTTTCAAACGTATCAGTATGATGCTATCCGAAGACGAGGAAATGGCGACAGTAGATAAGGAGATAGAAGCGCAGCATTACTTTCAGCCAATATTCGAAAGGCTAAGAGAACGCCCTGACGACACACTGCTATCCGAACTGGTGAATAGGGAAATTCCTGAGTGGGGAAGGACGCTTACTGACAATGAACTCCATGCGGAAATGATGGCAGATACTTTTGTGGGTGGTAGCGAAACGACGACAAATGCTCTGTCCGCCGGCGTCAAACTGTTAGCAGAACAACCAGAAACCTGGGAGCAGCTAAAGTCGGATCCGGATAAATATCTCCGTACATTTATTGAAGAGGTGCTGCGACTGGAGTCGCCGGTTCAGTGTCTGTTGAGGATGGCAACTGAAGAGGTCGAAATTTCTGGGGTTAAATTACCCGCCGGCGCAGTGATCGCAGTTCGATATGCCTCGGCGAATCGAGATGAAAGGCGTTTCGATGAACCTGAACAGTTGGACCTCGACAGAGTCAAGCCAGCGACACACCTTGCCTTTGGTTCTGGTGCCCACCATTGCCTTGGAGCACCGTTAGCCCGCCGTGAGCTTTGGTGGGGGTTCAAGGTGCTGACTGAAGAAGTCGAGACCTTGAACTTTGCCGAAGACAAAAACACCTTTGATGTCCACCCACATTTTTTATTACGCTCGCTGAAAGAACTACACATTGAGTTTACGGTAAAAGACAAACCCGACGGATAGAAAAGTTATCGCGAACTAGCCTATTTGTCAGTTTGCTACCGAAGCGTCTATCCAGCTTCCATGAAAGCCACCAGGAATTCGCGGCAAATCTATCGATGCTACGGGTTCACTGTCCATGGATGCGGCATCCATAATAACAAAGCTGCTGCTGTCACTGCTGGCGTCATAGATATAGGTCATCAGGTAGCCATCATCCTCGGCGCTGCTATTTGCGGCAGGGACAAACACGGGTTCGCCGCCAGTGCGGCCTCGACCAAACTCTATGTCTGATCGCACGCCTGTCTCGCGGTCGTATTTCAAGATGGCGCCTGAAGCCTCACTCGGATTTTTAGACTGTGACATGCCTGCCAGGTACCCATATCTGTGCTTCATGCCAATAACGCTATCCGCGACCCTTGGAAATTCGGCCGGTCGATCATCAACCTGCTCCTCATGGACCTTTCCTGACACGGTATCGATCGTCCAACGCCACAATTCTGGTGGTGGGAAATCCATTGTAGAGGCCTTCCACATGTGACTGAATCGAGCCACATCTATGATAATTTTGTCGCCATCTTCATAGGAATTTAGAGGGTGGAAAACGTAACACGGGTTAATGTCGAACCACCTGACCTGTGTATCATTGCCATCACGCGGCATAACCCCGAGTCTTGCGGGGTAACTTTCATCCCAGCGAATTGGCATTTCACCCGTCATCGCCAATTCCAAGTTGAAAACAGCGGGTAGGTCCATAAAAATGACATTGTTCTGCGTGATATTAAAATCATGCATCATGGTGGGACCGCCAACGGTGATATTTTCTGTTTGCACCAGTTTTCCATCCGCTGAAACACGCAAATAACGCAGGTAGGGTTCAAGGGCTGAGTAGCCGAATGCCAGCAGCTCTCCCGTCGTCGGACAAATTTTCGGGTGTGCTGTGAATGATCCCGTTAAGGCGCCCTCAAAGTCAGTTGGACCGAGGGTGTTGAGTTGACCATCGACAACATAAGGAAAGTGACCTTCTTCAAGCACTAAAATCTTGCCCGCATGCCCCATCACATGGGTGTTTGCTTTCGAGGATTTCATATCCATCATTACGGAAAGGTCAAGCACATCAACCGAAGGGTCAGTGATAAATGGCGTTTGCACATATCTGTTCCGGTACCACTCGGCTTTTCCGTCTCGCAGTCGCATGCCATGCAACATGCCATCACCTAAAAATGGATGAGTACTGGTACCCGTAATAGGATTAGGACCTGTTCTTACGTATCGTCCATTAAGCTCTTCGGGTATTTTGCCGTTGACCTTTAAGTCAGCCAGCGTGAGCTCCTCTGTGACTGGTCGGCCATTGCCTCGTAGGTGAGAAGGGGTGGTTTCGGCGACTGCTGACATAACTTTCATCTCCAGATTATCGATTCAATTAAACGTTCATTCATGCCTATCAGCCGTACCGCAAAAATATGCTTTGCTCAAAGCGATGACACCGAAAATTAGATTAACAGGTAGTTTTGCAATTTCAAGAAGGACTGGTCTATGGTGGTGGTTTAATTGTAAGGGGAGCACCCAATGCCGAAATTTGTCTTAATCGGGCTATGTGAACCGCTGGCGGAAGAACACCAGGCGGCATTTGATGAATGGTTTATCGAACAGCACATTGAAGACACAACAAACTGCCCTAATTTTGTTCGCGGCAGGGTTTTCAAATTGGCGGGTCCGCACCTGAACCTTGAAACACACTCGGCATATCTGTCTCTGTACGAGGTTGAGGCACCTACTTACGAGGAAGCTGAGCGCGTGTTAAATGAATGGCAGAGCGATATAAACGCGTGGAAGGGCCGCAAGCGGCACCTTGAAACGGGAGAAAAATTTGGCAGCATCCCAATGAAAATAAAGGGCTCAGGGTGGTATGAGGAGTTAAAGTCGTTTGAGGGGCCAGCGGCAGTTTCAGAACCTTCGTGATAAGGCGAACACAAGGTAGGCGCAAATGAATTGGTGATATTTTTATACGAACCTAGAAATATATTCAGCTTAATGGGGAATCAACATGGCGAAGGTTAGTGAATCAGAAAAAGACGATTTTTTTAATACAGTGGACGAAGCGTGCAAGAAGGCGGTGTGGTGTGCAGTGGCTACCGTTGCCGATGATGAACCGCGGGTGAGAATTGTTCATCCCACATGGGAGGGTGATGTACTCTGGTTTGCGACGGGGCCAACGTCTCCCAAAGCCCAGCAATTGCGACAAAATTCGAGTGTTGATATTCAATACCAAGTGGCGCCGCCGGATTTTGTTCACGTCATGGTCAGAGGTACGGCTGAGTTAGTCAGCGACGAGGCGACCAAAAAGCACGCATGGGATGCCATTGACTACGACCTGACGCAATTTGGCTCTACTGGGCCTGAAGACCCCAATTTTTTACCTGTAAAAATCACCCCTACGCGGGTTGAACTGTCGGAAATGTTTGGTTCAATGAATAAGAAAGTCTGGCGCGCTCAATAACAAGAGAGGGCAGGATTATTTGTTCGTTGGTAACTTTATATTTTGAAGCTGGGCTGCAAGAGGGATAAGTTTGATGACCAATAAAAAAAATGTGGTGGTTGCGCTGCCAGGCATCGCCAAACGAGATGTGCCATTCGCAGAAAAGTGCGCGCTAGAGATGGAAGAGCTTGGTAATGTAGCCACGCTCGTTGAAGCAGATACCAGCGACCCAGAAGGCTTTCTGGCGTTGGCAAAAAATGCGGATGGCGTACTAACTTCATGGGGAATGCGGTTTACACCTGAAGTCATTCATGCGCTCAAGCAATGCGCCATCATTGGTGTGGGTAGCGTGGGAGTAGATATGGTGGATGTCGATGCCGCAACTGATGCCGGTATTGTTGTGACCAATGTGCCTGACATTTTTATAGAGGAAGTTGCTGATCACACGATGATGTTGTTACTTGGCTGTTATCGCCGAGTGAAGCTTATGGATAAAATGGTGTCTGAGGGGCGCTGGTATAAGGGACGCCCTGTTTTTAACGATATTCCCAGAATCTGGGGTCAAACGTTGGGGCTTATTTCTTTTGGTAATGTTGCGCGTGCCGTAGCACGCCGCGCAAAACCGTTTGGTCTAAATGTCATTGCCTATGATCCCTATGTTTCTGAATTAAAGATGACCGGCGAGGGTGTTGAGCCGGTCTCCTATCAAGAGTTGTTGGAACGGTCAGATTATATTTCAGTGCACCCTGGGTTAAACGACGATTCCCACCATATGCTGAGTACGTCGCAGTTCGAAATTGTGAAAGACTCTGTCTGCATCATTAACTGCGGTCGAGGTCCCGTGATTGATGAGAAAGCCATGATACATGCTCTGCAGACGGGGCAGATTGCCGCCGCCGGTTTGGATGTGTTAGAGAAGGAACCACCCGACCCAGACAACCCTTTGATGGGGATGGACAACGTCATTATTACCCCACACTCGGCAAGTGCGACAAGTCGTATGCGCATAGAGACCCGTCGCCGTGCCGCGCGCGAAGTCGCGCTGGTGATGAAAGGCAAATGGCCGATGAGTGCCGTGAACCCTGACGTGTTACCCAGGGTGACTCTTGAACGCTGGCAACCGTACCCGATGGAACGCGGTCCTAACAGGTAGCAGGCAAAAACAGGGTGCAACCCATATCCGAGTACGAAGATGCGGGTGGACTTATCCGTCCGCGTTCGCGATGATATTGATGCAGTACCGTCCAATTAATGCATGACGAATCGAGTAGTTTTAAAAAAGTGTCAGAGGTTAATCACTAAAACCCGCTTGGAGTAAAACCAACTTGAGTAGAAATTCACTAAAACAGGTATTGTCGGGCTGGGATGTGTTTTTCATCGCAGTGGGTCAAATCATTGGTGCAGGCGTGATTGCCTTAACCGGTATTGCTATTGGCATGACCGGACCTTCGGTGATATTTGCTTACCTGCTGTCCGCCGTGCTTGTGCTTATTGTAACGATTTTAATCATGATGGCAGGCAGCGTCTTACCAGCAGTAGGCGCTTACTATTCGTGGTGCTCGAGACTCAGTGGCGGTTGGATAGGCTCTATCGTTCTGTCTCTGATCCTTCTGGCGAGTGTGTCGCTTAGCCTTTATGGCAGCTCTTTTGGTCTTTATCTCAACCCGCTATTCCCAATATTGACGGCCAACCAGTGGGGAATATGCGTGATCGTTCTGCTTTTCCTCGCCAATCTTCTAGGGTTACAGCTTGCTGCCAAAGTTCAGTTCGCATTGGTTGCGATTCTTGTGTCGGCATTAGCGATATATGCTGGTTTCGCCATGCCGAAAATTGAACTTAGCTTGCTACAACCCTGGTTGCCCGAAGGTGTCATCGGGTTCGTCACTGCGATCTTTCTGCTCAAGTTTGCTACCTCGGGCGCCTATATGATTGTCGGGTTGAGTGGTGAAATGAAGAATCCGCGACGTGTGATACCCATTGTAATGACAACAGCGACCATTGTTGTTGCTGTTCTCTACGCATTTGTGGCACTGGCTAGTGTCGGCGTTGTACCTTGGCAAGAGATGATCAACAAACCCCTTACCGTGGCCGGGGAGCAGTTTTTACCGGGTTGGGCAATGACTTACTTTCTTGTCGGTGGCGCGGGACTCGCGATATGCACGACACTAAATTCCCAATTCATACAATTGCCCCGGACATTCATTGTCGCGAGCTGGGACCAATTGATACCGGAAAGCTTTGGTCGGCTGAACAGGTTTGGCGCACCCTATTTCATCCTGGGGATCATGATGGCGGTAGGCGTGATTCCCCTGATTGTTGGGTTGGATATTGGAGATATCGCCCGGGCTGCGACAATCTCAGCAAGTCTACCTTCGATTTTTGTTTACTGGTCTCTCACCCGTATTCACACGCGATACCCCGAGCAATATGCCAACTCGATGTTTAACATGAAGCCGGTGTGGATATGGGCTTTGTTTGTATTCTCAGAACTATCTACCTTCGTCGGCATCTATTTCTTATCGAGAGACCTGTCCTCTACCGTCATTTGGAGTCTGGTGATCTGGTCTGTCATTGCTGTCGCGTATTATCCTGTTCGAAAACGATTTTTAGCAAAACAAGGGTTTGACCTAGATGCAGCGACCAGTGATGAAAGCATATTCCAGCATGATTAGGCAGCAAGAGTCAGGGTAGTGGCTGTTTTCCCGTTCAGCCAAATGGTATGTTGGTTCCCAAGATAATTTGTGAGAGCAAAACCGGCTGCTGTGAAAACTAAGATCAAATTCTATTTTTCGTTTCGTTCTCCCTTTTCGGGTGTTGCGCTCTACCGTATGCGTCGACTGGCGTGTTTTAACCAGGTTGATATTGAGTTACTGCCGATTTGGCCAGAGATTATTTTTGGCGGGCATATGGACAACCCCACAGACAATCTTTTTAAGCTTTCATATGTATTCAATGATGCGGCACGACAGGCAGAGGAAGCAGGGTTGCATACAGAGCTTTTAAAGACTTTCGCAAAAAACTTAGCAATTCCTCAGGATCTTGATTTCAGTGCAGAAAAGGCTGGTTTGAAAATGCCTGCTGAAAATTGGCCGTTAACGCATCATGCTTTTTTATACGCAAAAGATCAGGACAAGGGATGGGTCTTTGCGGACGCAGTGTTTAATGCCCGATTTGGTTTTGATGGCGCTGCGCCTAAAAACGTGTTGGATCGAGATGTTTTGAGAGAAATTGCTGAATCGTTAGAGATTGATTCAGATGAAATGTTAGCGTCATGCGATTCCGGAGCCTATCAAGATGATATGGTAACGATTGCTAAGCTTAGCGAAGCTGATGGCGTGTTCGGAGTGCCTTTTTTTGTTTTTGAATCTGGACAAGCCAAGCATGTGTTTTGGGGCAACGACAGAATCGAAACGCTATATAAAGTAGTGTCCGGGAGTAATACCCTATCTCTTTTCACTGCCGATGATTTAGGTGTCGTTCAGCGGTAAACGAATTATTCGTGAGATGAAAGCGCTAGCCGTAAAAGTAACAAGGCGTTTAAGAAATCAGTACATCCTGGTTTCAACGTCCAGGGCGATACCTTGCTCCAGCATCTCTCCGGTTTCCTCATCCAAATCAAGATGTGCAACCATCATCTCTTTCAGGGTTGGGACATTACTATCTGCGAGAAAATCTTGTTGCCAAAGTTTTGACCTTCGAAGGGCTTTGGAACAATGACCGTAGGCCTCTCCGACAGTAATCAGGATCCCCAGTTCAGGTATTTTGTTGTTGATAGCACTGGCTGCGAGCAATGCGGGATCTACCGTCACGACACCTGTTCCGTTAACGCGTACCGTATTCAGAGTGCCAGGAATCATGAAAATCAGTGACAATTGAGGCTGGTGGATGAGATTAATCACAGTGTCCAATCGTTTGTTACCCGGGCGCTCTGGCAGAAATAGCGTCTGCTCGTCAATAATTCGGACGAAGCCAGGCGGGTCTCCACGTGGGCTCAGATCGCAGGTGCCATCCTCACCATAAGTGGCGATGCATGCAAATGGCGCTTGCGCGATATATCTCTGAAGGGGTTCAGTCAGTACAGTCGTCGTCTTGATCACGACCAACTCATGAACTGGATCACCCATACGCTCTCTGAGCGCCGCTTCGCTTGTGATTTCGTGTGCCATACAACCTCGCTGCTCGAGTGAGTCAGGAAAAGAGTTAGGGTCAGCGTCAAATTTACGCAAAGCCCACATTTAGAATTAGGGTTTAAAAATGGACTCGCCTCATAATAAACCGGATTGATGACAGTGCAAACAGCACTTGAACTGTTGAGTCTGCTATGAGTTCATAGTCCGATTAGACCATAAACAGAGAGATCCTTTGATGCAGGAAGATGTGATAAAGCTGACGCTTGGCGAACTAGATTTTGACCCGGATGAACTGAAGGCGAAGTATCTGGCTGAACGGGACAAGCGGCTGCGTGATGATGGCAATGAGCAGTACATTGAGGTGCAAGGCGATTTCTCAGACTATGTGGATGATCCTTACGAGAAGAAGGTCGCGCGCGAACCGCTGAATGACACCGTTGAAGTTGTGATCATTGGTGGCGGCTTTGGCGGTTTGCTGCTGGGTGGGCGACTGCGTGAGCAAGGTTTCACGGATATTCGCGTTATAGAGAAGGGTGGCGACTTTGGCGGCACTTGGTACTGGAACCGTTACCCGGGTGCGATGTGTGACGTTGAATCCTATTGTTATTTGCCAATGTTGGAAGAGCTAGACTACATTCCCAAAAACAAATATTCGTTTGCGCCGGAAATCATGGCGCATACGCAAAATATTGCTAAGCACTACGACCTTTACAACAATGCCTGTATGTCGACAGAAGTTACCGACCTGACATGGGATGAAAAAGAAGAGTATTGGATTGTAAGCACTAATCGTGGCGACAGAATGCGCGCGCGATATGTGGCCATGGCTAATGGTCCATTGAACCGACCCAAGCTGCCTGGTATTCCTGGTATTGATAGCTTCAAAGGACACACGTTTCACACCAGCCGCTGGGACTATGACTATACGGGTGGTGATGCCAGTGGTGGTCTTGAAAAATTGAAAGACAAAAAGGTCGGTATTATTGGTACGGGTGCCACAGGTGTGCAGTGCATTCCTCATTTGGGCGAGTGGTCCGGCGAACTGAAAGTGTTCCAACGTACCCCGTCCTCAGTAGACGTGCGTAACAATCGGGAAACAGACCCCGAGTGGGCAGAAACTTTGCACTCGGGCTGGCAGTACGAGCGCATGGATAACTTCAATGTGCTAGTGAGTGGGGGGGATCAGGACCAGGATCTGGTGCAGGACGGCTGGACAGACATTTTCCGCAACCTAACAGGCATTGCCGCAAAGGAAGCCTCACGCAAGCTGGGCCGGCGCCTCACCAGCGCGGAAAAAGGCAAGCTGATGAAAATGGCTGACTATAAGAAAATGAATGGAGTACGTGATCGCGTCGATGAGATTATAGAGGACGAGGTAACCGCGGAAGCGTTGAAGCCATGGTATCGACAATTCTGCAAGCGACCATGTTTTCACGACGAGTACCTCCCGACCTATAACCGACCCAATGTCCACTTGATTGATACGCAGGGCAAAGGTGTTGAGCGAGTGACTGAAAAAGGCGTCGTGGTCGATGGTGTGGAGCACGAACTGGATTGCCTGATTTTTGCGACTGGTTTTGAAGTGGGCACCAGCTACACGCGTCGTGCTGGATATGATGTCACCGGTAAAGAAGGTAAAAAGCTGAGCGACAAATGGGAAGATGGCTTAAAGACTCTGCATGGCTTTACTACCAACGGGTTTCCCAATTGTTTCTTCCTTGGGTTCACTCAGGGGGCCGTCACCGTGAACGTACCCCATGCGTTAAACGAGCAGGCAAAACACATCTCACACTTGTTGGCAGAAGTTCGCACGCGTGGTGAGCATACAGTAGAGGCAACGCCAGAAGGAGAGCAGGGTTGGCTGGACGAAGTGAAGCGCACTTCTAGGTTCGGTGAGAGATTCCGCGCTGAGTGTACGCCAGGCTATTACAACAATGAGGGAAAGCAGGCGAATCCTAACGGTTTTTTCACCAGCGGTTACGGCGGTGGGCCCATCAAGTTCTTTCGCATTCTCGAGCAATGGCGTGAGAATGGGACCTTTGATGGTGTTAAGATCGGATGAGAAGTAGGTGTTCAAAAGCGTTCAGCTAACGCGTGCACTTGTTAGCTCAACGCAACCATCAACTCACAATTTGATTGGTGCGTAACGTAGAAATTGTCTCGATATCGAGCCCCAGGCTGTCTTTCAAAACACTGTCAGTGTGTTTTCCAGCTTCAGGTGCAACAGGTAGGGTCGCCTCACCTTGAGAAGCGAGTTGAAATGGCAAGTTTTGCACAAAGTACTCACCCTCTTCGTCCTCGGCGATCGAGAATGTCCCACGATGCTGTAACTGCGGATCATTGAATAGATCTTCGACAGCATTGTATCGTGAGCAAGGCACGCCAGTTGAATTAAGTTGAGCCTCACAATCAGCAATCGTGCGTGTAACTGACCACTTCTCAATTTCTACTACGAGGTGATGGAGATTCTTGATGCGATTGAATCGTTCAAACCTGTCATCTTGGTGCAAATCCTCACGGTGAATCACGTGACATAAGCCCTCAAAGTTCTTATCCGTGACAATACAAGCCATGATGTAGCCGTCTTTCGCCTTAATAGGCAAGAATCCACCTCGCGGCGGTGAGTCAGCTATCTGTGCCGCTTGCTGTTGAGCAGGAATCAACGTCATCATTGACTCCATCATTGTGACATCAATATAGTCACCCAGCCCTGTATTGAAGCGGCCGAGTAATGCCGTTTGAATAGCACCAAAAGCATAGGCGCCAGTTAGCATATCGGCGATCATGATGCCGGACGCTGGAGGCCTTGCCTTTGTCGAATCGTCAGTGTGGACCTGTGCGTTCATATGCGCGGTATCATATCCGCTGGCAGCATGGGCAATAGGTGCGTACGCCGCTCGTTGCGCGGCTGGCCCGGTTTGGCCAAAACCGGAGATGGAACAATAAACGAGGCTGGGACATTGCGTTTTGACCGAAGCATAGTCCAGTCCAAACCGCTTCATGATGCCGGGCCGATAGTTTTCGATGACGACGTCAGCCTGGTCAATCAGCCCAAGTGCCAGCTGTTGACCTTCTGAGGTGGAAAGATCTATCTGAACGCCACGCTTACCTGCATTGAAATGGGTAAATATGCGAGCGTCACCACGTACACCATCACCGACACCCAAAGGCTCGACTTTGATCACGTCGGCACCGCAGTCACTTAACATGCGGCCGCAAATGGGTCCGGCGTAGGCCATTGAAAAGTCGATAACGTTAAGGCCGCTCAGGGGTTTGACAGCAGACACAGAGTCCCTCGTTTGGTTCACAATTGATTTAATCAGTGGCATGGTATCACCACCGTTGAATTACACCAGTTTGTCGCGATGCTTACAGTTCGTATTTTAATGATTCTGCATGTGGCTATTTTGGGTAGTCCTCGCAACTCTCATAGGTAAGAGACGACAACGTTTGCCTGCGAACCTTCAATAGGTATCAGATACGTTAAACGACGCGATATCCAATGTAATGCACAAGAATTTCCTCTCCAAACTCAGCGTTATCCGGGAGGTAAGGCTGCGGTTCGGATGTGTGAACTTCGGCGATGAGTCTTTCTTTTACGAGTGTGTCGAGAACATCTTGAAACGAGCGTTCAGTAAACAAGTCACTACGCTGTGTCATCGCTACATATCCACCCGGCCTCGTCACTCGGCAGAATTCCCTTAGTGTTGAAATACTATCGGTCAGGTACGTCAATACACCGACGCAAACAAGACCTTGGTAGCAATCATCGGGGATATCTAAAGGTAGCCGTTGCATATCCATGACACGTAGGGTGTTGTATGCGCCAGATTTGCTAGCCACTTCCAATGAACGATCAGAAACATCGATCCCGTCAATAGACGAAAAACCTGCGCCGATGAGTGCGTTGCCGCTTAAGCCAGTTCCGCATCCTGCGTCAAGTATTGATGATTGCAAGGAAAGCGCTGAGCGCAACATTGATGCTATCTTTGATGGCGCTTCGTAGTGCCAATCCATCAGTGTCTCATTATAGTCATTGGCCCATTCGTCATAGTATTGGGCAACATCATCGCTCTTCTTGGATATGTCGCTGAGACCAGCATGTTTTGAACTATCGCCAGACTTCATCTGTTGTAGATATCCTTCTTCACTATCGTGGGCATCATTCTATCTGCTTGAGTCGTACGATTGGGAAGAAAAACGCCTCCCCTTTATGTCACATCATCTCATTTGAGTCATGTTGTCTGCTGCTATCAGCAACTGAAAAGACTTCTGTGCGTAATTTCACATCAGGTTTCAGACAGTGAAGCTGTCAGGCCGCGCCAGTGACCCGTCTCGTACCCCATTATCTGTAAAAGGTCGTGCATTTTTCTGTCTGTGAAGGTTTGATGTGAACCTCAGATCGTGTTTTCGAGTCAATGCTAATAAAGCCAATGAGGAGAATGAAGATCGATAAGATAAAACGAAGGGATTTTGTTAACGGATCCTTGATCGCTGCAGGAAGTGCCTTGCTTGGGACACGAGCGTCAGGTCAACAAATTTTGGCTCACATGGAACCAAGCTACTATCCCCCTGCGCGTCAAGGTTTGAGGGGAAGCCATCCGGGGTCAAATGATCATGCACACCGGATAGCCTGGCAACAAGCCTCAGACTGGGGGTCGACAACTGACCTTGAACAGGACTTCGACCTCGTCGTTGTCGGTGGTGGACTTAGCGGATTGGCAGCTGCCTATTTTTACCAACAAAAACACGGTAAGGATAAAAAGGTTTTGATCCTTGATAATCATGATGACTTCGGCGGTCATGCTAAACGGAACGAGCACAATATCGGCGGGCAGACGCTGATTGGATACGGGGGCTCACAATCGATTGTAGAACCGAACAGTGCCGATGAAACGATACTGAACCTGTTCAAGGACGTTGGCGTAGATACAGATAGGCTTGGCGAATCCTACGATAGAGACTTTTATAGAAAACACGACCTCGGTGGCATCACTTATTTCAATAAGGCATCGTTTGGCACTGATACCGTTGTAAAACACCCTTACTGCAACTATCCAAATTATGTTCATGGGCTGCAGCAAACGAGGCTCTCAAACGTCGAAGCCGCGCAACTGGCACCTCTAAGTCCAAAAGGAAAAGCGCAGTTGCTGCGCGTACTAAATGGTGGATTACACCTGTTGCCGGTGGCGGCCGATGAAGTAGACAGTTACATAGAGACACACGCATATTTTGACTACCTTCAGGACACGTTGGGCGTTGACGACCCTGGCGTGCTGAGAATGGCCAGACACAGTGGTATTGATTGGGGTAGCGCACCAACAGAACTGATGTCTATTGCTTCGGCGAAAAGTTGTGGAGCGCTCGGTTTCGAGCCTGTTGCTGAATACGATAAAGACAACCCGTATATCTACCATTTTCCAGATGGGAACGCTGGCATCGCTCGTGCTTTGGTAAAGAAGATGATTCCGGCTGTCGCAGAAGGAGATAATGCAGAGGCGCTTGTGCTCGCCAGGTTTAACTACGGTGAGTTGGATAAAAACAACAGTTCGACTCGAATCAGACTGAACAGCACTGTCGTTAATGTTCGGCATCTTGGAGATGCTGAAAGTGCAAGTGAAGTTCTTGTGACTTATATCGCCGGGAATCGGTCATACCGTGTGAAAGGTAAAGCCGTGGTGATGGCATGTTACAACATGATGGTTCCGCACATTGTCGCGGGTCTGCCAGAGAAGCAGTTGGCGGCGTTGAAACTGCAATCGAAAAGCCCGCTACAGTATACAACAGTCGGATTAAGAAACTGGCAAGCTGTAAAAGAGATCGGCATGGGTGTAGCCATGTCTCCAGGTAATATGCATCAGGCTGTTTTAATGGACTTTCCCGTTAGCATGGGAGGTTACGAGTACACTAAGAATCCGAAAGATCCATGTATCATTCAAATGATTAGTTGCCCCTATGGAGAAACTGTTGGTGCTGAAATAGGCGAACAATTTCGCGAGGCGCGTTACAAAATGCTGGGTTTGCAATTTAAAGATTACGAAGCAGAAATACGGAGTCATTTAAGCGGAATGTTGCCAACCACCTCGTTTAATTTTGACAGAGATGTGGCGAGCATATCCGTTAATCGATGGGCACACGGATATACGCTAGCCGGACCTGGAAACTCTACAGAAATAGGGCGTCAGCCTTTTGGCCGAATAACGATTGCCAATTGCGACTCGGCACCTGGCGCCGATGCAAAAACGGCGATGGCCATGGGATTTCGGGCTGTCAGCGAACTGGGCTAGGGTGTTTGCGCGCTAGGAGATTTTGGGACTGTTGCTCAGAAATCCCTGCTATAGTCCGCTTTCGAATAAATTTTAGAGGTCTTTATGAAAATAGGAACAATGCTTGGCGCTACTGGTCCGGGTGGGCTGGATGATTTGATTAATACGGCAAGGCAAGTTGAAGCCGCTGGGCTCGATAATATTTGGCTTGCGAACATTTTTGGTCTGGACGCCATTACTTCGCTAGCTATCATCGGTAGAGAAGTGCCAAGAATTGGTTTGGGCACGGCAGTAACGCCGACCTATCCGCGTCACCCTACTGCTATCGCGCAGCAAGCATTAACGACCGCCGCTGCAACAGAAAATCGATTCACGCTAGGCATTGGCTTGTCTCACCAGGTTGTCATTGAAAACATGCTCGGCATGTCCTACGACAAGCCGGCGAAACACATGCGTGAATATCTAAGCGTATTGATGCCGCTCGCGCGTGGTGAAACGGCGAACTTTGCAGGTGAGGAGTATAAGGTTCAGGGCTTGGCGCTCGATATTCCTGAAGCGACGCCGATGCCCGTAGTCGTGGCTGCACTTGGACCCGTGATGTTAAAAATTGCTCGTGAGCTGGCAGATGGTACCAACACTTGGATGGTTGGACCAAAAACCATGGCCTCGCACATTGCACCCGCGATAGGCCCAGATGCTACGATCGTCGGAGGCGTGCCGATTGTTCTTACTAACAATATTGATCAGGCGAAAGAGCAAATTGCGAAAGATCTGGTGATCTATGGTCAGTTACCGAGTTATCGCGCGATGCTTGATCGAGAAGGTGCCGGGGGTCCTGCTGATATAGCGATCGTTGGTGATGAGAACACGCTGCGAGGTGAAATTAAACGATTTGAAGACGCTGGAGTAACTGACTTCAATGCTGCTATCGTCGCAACTGAAGATGGTGCATTTGAGCGTACGCTAGAGTTTTTAAGTTCGATGAAATAAACCGGGTCACAAACTGGTTAGAAGACGACCCAAAGTGACTGCAACCGAGCGACATTTTTCGTCGGTTGCATACCCCCATATCAAACGGGGCAACTAGATATTGCGCTTTTGGGCTCAACCATGGTTGTTTAAAGTCGCGGCTACCAAAGAGGGAATATATGTCTGATTCTGCACTAAAGGATGAAGCACTGGGCTTTGATCCGGATGAATTACGCCAAAAATATCAAGTTGAGCGCGATAAGCGAATACGCCCAGAAGGCAGTGAACAGTACACTGAAGTAGCCGGAGACTTCAGTCAGTATATCGACGACCCTTATATTGACGTCACGCAGAAGAGAGCGCCGCTGAACGATGAAATTGACGTCGCTATTATCGGTGGCGGGTTCGGCGGTCTGATTACTGCTGCACGCTTCAGCGAGAGGGGTATTAACAACATTCGCGTGATCGAAAAAGGCGGTGATTTTGGTGGCACGTGGTACTGGAATCGCTATCCGGGCGCGGCCTGTGACACAGAGTCTTACATTTATCTGCCGTTACTCGAAGAGCTTGGCTTCGTGCCGAAAGAGAAGTACACCCACGCGCCCGAAATCCTGCAGCACTGCCGAAATATTGCAGAGCATTATAATTTGTATGACCGGGCGTGTTTACAAACAGAGGTTAACAAGCTCGAGTGGGACGAATTATCAAAGCGTTGGATTGTTCGTACAAATCAAGGCGACGCAATGCGTGCTCGCTTTGTCGTGATGTCTAATGGCCCGATGAACCGACCGAAATTACCTGGCATAAAAGGTATCGGCGACTACCAGGGGCACACATTCCACACGAGTCGTTGGGACTATAATTATACCGGCGGCAGCAGCGAGGGCGAACTATCAAATTTGAAAGACAAGCGTGTTGCTGTCATTGGTACAGGCGCAACTGCTGTTCAATGCGTTCCCCATGTCGGCGCATCAGCGAAAAATCTCTATGTGTTTCAGCGCACACCTTCTTCTGTTGATGTTCGAGCAAATCGTCCAACGGATCAAGCTTGGGCTGCTAGTCTAAAGCAGGGTTGGCAGAAAGAACGGATGGAAAACTTCAACATCCTCTGCTCCGGTGGCATCGTCGAGGAAGACCTCGTCAAAGACGGTTGGACCGAGATCATCAGGAACCTTGTCTCGATGGCGAACTATCGCGGTAAAGACACTAACTGGGATGAAGTCCCCAAAATGATGGAGCTTGCAGATTTCAAAAAGATGGAGCAGATTCGCGCACGGGCTGAAGAGGTTGTCGCCGACCCAGCAACCGCTGAAGCACTAAAACCTTACTACAGACAATTTTGTAAACGGCCCTGTTTCCACGATGCCTATCTGCAAACATTTAATCTCGATAACGTACAACTTGTTGATACCAACGGGATAGGCGTCGACTCGATTACGCCCAATGGTGTTGTCGCTAATGGCAAGGAATACCCGGTAGATTGCATTATTTTTGCGACCGGATTTGAGGTTGGCACGGATTATACGCGCCGTGCCGGTTACGATGTGATCGGCAAAGACAATCTAAGCCTGTCTCAGAAATGGTCCGATGGTATGAGGACGTTACATGGAATCCATACCCATGGTTTTCCTAATCTGTTTATCATAAGCAATTCCCAATCAGGCTTTACGACCAATTTCCCGCATTCCATGGATGAAACCGCGTGTCACATTGGTTATATCCTCAATCGGTGTCTGGAAGAAAATATTTCGACGGTCGAAGTGTCCGAGACAGCCGAAGACGCGTGGGTTGAGGAAATTATTGCCGTATCGCGTTATAACGAAGAGTTTCAGGCGATGTGCACACCCGGTTATTACAACAACGAAGGTCAGCCTAATCCCAAAAGCGTTCAGAACGGCCCTTACGGAAAGGGCTCACGCCCCTATTTTAAAATCACTAAAGCCTGGCGCGATGAGGGCACAATGCAGGGGCTCGATTGCGAATGACCGAATTTAAAAACAAGGTAGTCATCGTGACGGGTGCAGGCGGTGGTATTGGTCGCCAGCACGCACTTGAGTTTGCCCGCCGGGGTGCCCGCGTGCTGGTTAATGACCTAGGATCAGATGTGCGCGGCGAAGGCGGCGGTCCAATGGCGGATTCAGTGGTGCAGGAAATTAGAGACAGCGGAGGCGTCGCGGTTGCTAATTATGACTCGGTCAGTGAACCAGAAAGTGCGGCGGCTATTGTTGAGCAGGCGGTATCGGAGTTCGGGACCGTAGATATTTTGATAAACAACGCAGGCATCTTACGTAACCGTACTTTTAAGAACACAACACTGGAAGATTTCCAGCTTGTTGTTCAGGTCCATTTGTTGGGCTCCTCGTACGTTACTCACGCGGCCTGGCCAATCATGTATGAGAAAAATTACGGTCGAATCGTCCTGACGACATCAGTATCAGGGATATTTGGACAATTTGGCCAAAGTGCTTACGGCGCTGCCAAGATGGGTTTGCTGGGTCTCATGAACGTCCTATCTCTAGAAGGGCGTAGTCGCGGCATCAAGGTTAATTGTCTTTCACCTGGCGCCGATACCCGGATGACGGCACTTGATGCTGAAACTGGGATCGATGCCGAGAATCCTCGCCCCGGATCACACCCACATCTCGTTACCCCACTTGCACTCTATCTTGCGAGCGAAAATGCACCCACAGGTACAGTGATGCATGCATTGAGTGGGCGTTATTTACGTTCTGAAACTTTTGCGAACAGCGGGGTTAGGTTAGAAGAAAACAGTACCTACGAAGACTTGTTGGACAATATCGCAGAAGTCACAAACATGGACGCAGCGGAGCCGCTCGCTGTACCAGGCAATATCAATGCGCTGTTTAAGCCGCATAGCTGAACAGTTTTAGCAGCCAGGTAAGTTGGTGTTGCAACATATACTGCTAATAACCTATGACAGTGCTTATCGCCTTGGGGCAACCTAGAGAGAAATACCCTTGCGATCTACCTCAGCCTCGCGTTTGTCACGTCTTCGACTTGAGACGTAACGATGTTGCGTTCGCCACCCATTTTCGGTTTTCACGAGTTTGTCGTAGTAACTGCCTGTTGATGTTTTGCCTTTGCCGATAAGAGCGACGATGCGAAAACGTAAGCTAATGCCATCCTCATCGGAATCAGCGTAAATATTCGTCATCATGTGTGTACGTGGATGGGCAGCTTCTGTTTCCATAAAAGCTTTAATGTCGTTTAGCCCATCGCAAATACGTGAGCCGACGCCCGTCAGATCAAAAACTGCGTCTTCTGTAAATACGGCATCGAGGCCAGGCCAGTTGCGGTCGTCGATGGCATCACCGTAGCGACCAGGAAGTTCGTGAATTTCGACACGATCGGCGG
Source organism: uncultured Gammaproteobacteria bacterium (assembly GCA_913050215.1). Classification (GTDB taxonomy): domain Bacteria; phylum Pseudomonadota; class Gammaproteobacteria; order Pseudomonadales; family Azotimanducaceae; genus UBA4582. The sequence continues at coordinate 52,265 of CAJXBG010000003.1, read as the reverse complement.
TGGTGAGAACGTATGGCTTGTCGGTCATCTGTCTTTTCCTATTCGGGATAAATTTCGTATAGGAAAGAATAGATCAAATTTCCACAAGCACTGTCAAGTAAGCTGATCCAGTGCACGGGAAGCGAAGGGCGAGTGATAAATTTTGCCGCACGCGTGAGTGTTAAAGATTTAAATCTAAAGTTCAGATGTCTCGGGCGGTAACAGACTGCTAAAGGATGTTGAGCCATTGTTTGGTGCTGAATGTGAGCGCGGACTGGGACGCCCCCGACATTGCTTAGAGCAGTACTTTACATTTTGCCAATCTTTAGCCCATTTTTTACGCCATGCAAAGGGGCGATTGCAGCTCACGCAAATCTTGGTTGGCAAATGAGGCTTATGATGAGCCATTTTTTTCAGCGTCAATAGGCCAGTCATAATAATCTAGAGAATCAATAGATTCTGGAGGCGTGCTTTTTGCCCATTGATCCCTGTAAGCGTGATCGTTGTCCCAGATCTCTGCCTGCTTTTCGAGATTGAAATGACGTCCGCCTTGAGGATCGGCGCCCACACCGGCGATGTATTGCCAGTTGCCAAAATTGCTGCAGGGGTCATAGTCAACCAGCATTTCCTCAAAATATTGGGCGCCACAGCGCCAATCCAGTGCCAGCTCATTGACGAGGCAGCTCGCCGCGATTTGCCGACCACGGTTACTCAGGTAACCGGTCGCGTTTAACTCGTTGATGCAAGCATTGACGATTCGCCAAGGGGTCTGTCCTGTGCGCCACTTTGTAAAACGTTCTCCGTAAAAAGCGGTTAGCGGTCTTTGGTCAATGACACCTTCAAATGCATAAAGCTTGTCACCGTGGTATTCAGCGTACCAGCGGAAAAACTCTCTCCAGAGCAGTTCAAAGAGAATCCAACCAGTTGAATTATTTGCGCCGTATGTTGCTTCGTAGTGTCTAAGTTGTTTGACTGCCTGCAGAGGCGAAAGTGATCCGTTAGCAAGCCAGGGTGAAAACCCGGTTGAACTGTCCTCACCCAAGAGATTATTGCGAGTATCTTTGTATGTAGACGCTGCTTTGCCACCAAAATATGCGGTTAAATGTAAAGCAGCCGCGGTGGCACCGCCGGTTTGCTTACCGGGAGGACCCGATGTTTCGAGCTGATCGTTCTCCAATTCAATTAAAGAGGTAGGTAAACGGTCAGGTGAGGGTAGGAAGTTTCGATATGTCAGGGTGCCAACTGCCTTTTTGAATTGCGAGAATGTGTTTGGAAACGCATGCTCGAAATTGAGATCTTTGCAGCTGAAAAGTGTCGAGACATCGAATTCGTCAAAACGGATATCTGGGAAGTCTGTCTGCAACCTGTCCCAAGGATCAGGGCCTCGGTAGGTATGCTGTTTGGCTCGAATGACTCTGTCAAAACGTCCTGCCTTGAGTAGTGTTGCCACTGCCGCGTTAGGGTCGCCCCGCAGGATATTCACGGTCTGTCCCAATGCTAACAATTCATCATTTAGGTGGCGCAAAGACTCACAAAGAAACCGCCAACGGTGTTTGCCGATAGGTTGATTGCCGAACCTGTCTGTCCTGAAATAAGCATCGTCCATGCAATACACGCAGGTCAGATTCGTGTCGCTTGCGGCAGCGACTAAAGCCGGGTTGTCAGCAATGCGTAGGTCATCGGTAAACCAGTAAAGAGTGTTCATCGCGTCAGTCCATAGGCCGTCAGTTGCAGGCTTATAGTAATAGAGGTGACGATAAGCCTGAGTCTTCTGTAGTAGTTCGGTTGTTGACGAAAAACAGCTAGCTTACGTTCACCTAGTAGCAAACAACCAAATAGCATGCAGAACATTAACAACGCTTCGTTATCCGCGATAACGAAGCTCACGATGGCTGTGAGCACCGCGGCGTTGCTCAATAGTAAGGTTTGGCTTATTGAGACAGGCGCTACTTTTTGCTGATTCATCAAGGCGAAGGCCCACCATGCGCCTGCTAAAAATGCCAGGATGGCCAGCGAGTAGGCTTTGAGAAGCGGTAAACTCCAGGGCTGCTCAAACCAGAGAATGCATGCAATCATCGGCAGCATGCCGGCGTACGCCAGCGCGGTTACCGTCCAACGCATCACGTTATTGTGGGCTGAAACGCGGGTCATTCTGATCTCGGTTGGCATTGAGGACACCAGTAGATGCGCCTCGATGTTGCGATCGACTTCTGTACGGGTGTTGCGCAAAAGTGGCAAGGTTTGCCGGCCCTTGCGAATACCGCAAATCTGTTTTGCTCGTAAGCTCGCCCCGATTTCTTTTTTATTGCGGGACGGTATTTTTTAGGTAGTGTGACGCCAGAGGTGCGATAGCTTCGCTGGCTTATCTTGATGGTGTTTTTCGCCAACGCCTGCACTTGTGCTTCGTTGAGGTTTCTAGGTTTGTCCGCTGGATTTACACCGGAGAAAAAAAGGATTTCAGAACGGAGGTAGTTGCCAAGGCCAGCAATGAAGCTTTGGTCGAGGTAAAGTGAGGAGAGCTGCCGGTTGCGACAAGATTTGCCAAGCAATCTTGTCAGTACCAATTCGGCATCAGTGTTTGTCGCTAGCACATCAGGCCCCAAACGTTTGAGGAAGGGGTGTTCTTCTATTTCATCGGTTTTCCACAATGAAATGTCTGTTGCGCTGAAAAGCATGGCGCTGTGTTCTTGTGTGTGCAGTGCAAGCCGCAAACGCCTATTCGTCTTGAGAGGCTTTCCGCGGGGTGTCACTTTCCATACACCATAAAGTTGGTTGTGAGAGTAAAGCGTAAAACCCGAGGATAGCTGTGTTAGCAGTGCTTTGCCTCGGCAGTCAACTGAGGTGACCTGATGACCTTCAAAGGCGTGTGACGACTGAGACAGCGAAGCGTGCTGCAGGTCAAACGCTTCAATATCGCGATGTTGAAGTGCGCGCGCGAGCATGTCGGCGGTTTGTCTGATTTCTGGACCTTCTGGCATGATTTAAGATACGCAGGTCCTGAACAGATAGATCAATCAGGACGATTTCGACGACCTGTATACCTCGGCAAGCATGGCCGGTGTGGTCAGTGTCGTCAGCGGTAAAGTTCCTACTTTACGTACGCCGGCCATCACGAGTATAAAGGCACCGACCTGCAAGCCGAGGGCCCCGAAAAATCCGGCGAAGCAGAGCGATTGCAACCAGAAATTGTCTTCGAGTAAAAATATACCGACCAGCAGTGCGATCGGTGTGCCTACAGACCCAGCCAAGTGTAGCGCGCACTGGCGTGTCCGTCCCTGTGCCAAGTAGGTGCCGAATGCCATCTTGAACCTGGGCTCGACGTACCAGAGATAGACATACGCGTACCTGACACCGAGCAACAAGCCAGTGGTCACTTTGATCAATGGTTGCAGACACAAGGCCAGTAAGCCAACAGCGGCGAGTCTCACCAAGACTTGATCTGTCTGCATTAACGCGACACTGACGGTGAAAAGAACCCACTCTGCAAGATAACCCGCCAGAAATGGGGCTTTGGGAAAGTGCTTGCGACTGTGGAGCAGGTCGCTGACTTCACTGACCAGGTCGCTCACTTCACGCCGTTGTGCGGCAGGCGCCTTTGCCAGTTGTTTGGTGAGTTTGTGCCACGGTCCGGGTTTGTAAACCTTTTGGTCCAAATCTGAGCGAATTTTCAGAAGTTCAGTAATCCAGTACCCGGTGTTTTTTGTCTCACTGTTGTGCATGGGGCTTCTCCCTTAAGCTCACGTGGATTAGGTCAGTGGGGTTTTGCGGACTTTCGAGCCGGGTTTGCGACTTTTACTTTCATTTCAAGCGCGCCTTGGTCCTTGGCTGGCATGCCTATCATTTCATCATAGGCGCTCTGATGCACGATTACTGTCTGTTCAACAATAAGACCCGTACAGACGCGTTTTGCTGCCTCTGCACTGCGGTGTATAGACACGTTGCCTCTATCATCCATGACTTGGAATTGCTGGCCATCGAACTCAACGCACAGCGTGTACAAGGCGCCTTCGATACTTCTGATCTGCAGCTCAGAGATCTTTACGCCGTCGTCTAGTAACTGCTTCACTGTTATCTTATTCATACGATACTCGTTCGGGAGGCGAGAGGATAAGGAACTTAGTTTTACGATTGGGTCTGCGAGCAGGATCAGTTTCAAGTTGCTCGTCAGCCCGGCGAAAACAGAGCTTCGGAAATTGAAGAAGCTGAAATTTCACGGCTAGTTTGGTTCTGTGGGGTTATCGGCGGGGAATGATCTACCTAGGGTATATGATCGTAACCATTCTTGGACCAAACAAACATGAGCACACGGTTGGTAGGAATGAAATGAATTTTGAAGAGATAGTTGAGTCGCAGTTCATCGAGCCATTACAGGCTTTATTAAAGCTTTTTGGTGACGAGGGCGCTGTTAACGAGATCGTATACTTTTCCGGCGTGCTGAATATGGTTGAAGATACTAGCAGTCAGGAACAAATGCTCGGGGCCATCTTTGAGTTATCCCGCTGTGCGTTTCTCGGGTTTGAATACACGGCCGAGGCGAATGCACGAATTAACCAATTGCTTGATTATTGGATTGATGTGTCTCACACAATGTCCTCTACAAGCGACCCCCATTGATGATGGAACCTGTTTTCGACAACATCGAGACCATTCGCTTCATACTCGGAGATCAGCTGAACCACGACCATAGTTGGTACGCGGAAAAAGATGAGCACACGCTGTATGTCGTTGCAGAAATCTTTGAAGAAGCAACTTACACGCGTCACCACGTGCAAAAAGTGCATGCGTTTTTCCTCGCGATGGAAGCCTTCGCCACGATGCTAAAGGAATCAGGGCATCAAGTGCTTTATTTGACACTTGACGATACAGCTGGGGCTACTTCTGTCAGCGAGTTATTGAATGTTTTAGCGGATACTTACAATCCCATCCGTGTTGGCTACCAACGTCCGGATGAACACCGGTTGCTGGAGCAGCTTCGAGCGCTGGCGCTGTCGGGCGTAGAAGTAATTGAATATGATACCGAGCACTTTATGGTGCCCTTCGCTGATCTATCCACTCACTTCGCGCGCGGTAAAAAGCACCGCATGGAGCAGTTCTACAGACGGTTGCGAAAGCAACACGACATTTTGATGGAGGATAACGAGCCTGTAGGTGGTCAATGGAATTACGATGCGACAAACCGAAGCAAGCTTAAAAAATCTGATCTGGCCGATATCCCTGCGCCTTTGTTGTTCGCCAGCGATGTAGATGAGGTGCAGCGAAGGTTGGAACGACACAACATAAAAACTGTGGGCAAAATAAGTCAGCAGCTTCCGATGCCTATTACTCGAGATCAATCGTTGGAATTGCTGCGGTCTTTTTGTCTCACAGAACTGCCGCGCTTCGGAGATTTTCAAGATGCGATGACCGGTAACAGTGACTATGCCTGGTCGCTCTACCACTCGAGACTTTCGTTTTCCATGAATGTAAAGCTGTTGCATCCCGCTGAGGTGATAGATGCAGCTATTGCGGCTTACTTCGCGCAAGACAACATTGATATTTCTCAAGTAGAGGGGTTCGTGCGGCAAATATTGGGATGGCGCGAATTTGTCAGAGGTATCTACTGGGCCAATATGCCTGGTTACGACGAGTTGAACGCGTTGGCGGCAGAGAAAGATCTTCCGGCCTATTTCTGGACCGGCGACACCCAAATGAATTGCGTCTCAAAAGCGATCACACAATCTCTCGATCACGCCTACGCCCATCACATACAGCGGTTGATGGTCACTGGCATGTTTGGGCTGCTAGCGGGCGTTGACCCAGATCAGATGGACCAGTGGTATCTTGGTATATACATCGATGCGATTGAGTGGGTCGAGATGCCAAACACTAGGGGAATGAGTCAATTTGCGGACGACGGCCTTATTGCAAGCAAGCCCTACTCTGCGAGTGGTAATTATATTAATAAGATGAGCGATTACTGCGCGTCTTGTCATTACAAGGTCAAAGAGAAAACGACGAAAGACGCCTGCCCGTTTAACGCTCTGTATTGGCACTTCATGGTGAGGCACAGAGAGAAGTTTCAAAACAATCCAAGAATCGGCATGGTATATCGCAATTGGGACAAGCAAGAAAAGGCGGTGCAGGAACTCACAATCGCTCGCGGAGAAGATTGCCTGAAGAATCTTGAAGAGCTATAGCGCGTATTAGCTAGCCACACCTACTAGGTCAGCAATGGTGCGCAGGCGGTCTCGAATGTTGGCGGTTTCGAGGACTTCCTGCATTAGGTCAGGGTCGAAGCGCAGGAATTGAAAAACTCTAAATGAAAACTCGTCCGGAAGTTGATTTAACCATTCGTGTTGTGCAAATGCTTCAGCCATCGAGGGATGGTCTGAAGTAGTAATTTCTATGAGTGCGTTGTTTATTGCAGCTTGGAGTCGAAATATTTCATTTTCGGTATCGTTTACACTGTCTCGATCGCTATCAACAACCTCGGTGGCTTTGACAATGCGGTAAGGAAGGGTCTGTACCTCTTCCCCAAGCAAGAGCCGTTTGTTTATTTCGATCACAACATGAACGCGGCCGTCTTCCAGTGTTTCGATGATTTGGCATTGACCCGCAGAAAATATTTGATGGGGCTGGTAAGTTGCCTGATTGGTGTTCAGCGCCTCCTCTCTTACTTGATTAGACGGTGCCGGGCGAATCTCTTTTTGAGTGTGTCCTACCCCAATCATCACGTTATTCGCGACGCAGTCATCAACCATGCGCCGGTATCGCGGTTCAAAAATATGCAGCGGCACGAAGGTGCCCGGAAACGCGACGAGGTTAGGAATCGGGAAGAGTGCCACTTTGTGAGTCTGCGGTTCAGTTTTACTGATGGTCATGAGCGTGATTTGCTGGCTTGCTTGTATTCATAAAACGTTACGTCGGTTTTGGGTCTTTGGACCACTTTATCTAATCCAAAGTGGTAAGGTCGACGTAATGATGAATATGAAATTCCTAGCTAAGCAAAAAAAACTACTCAGCACGACAGTACTCCTATCGTTGCTTGTGCAAGGCTGTTCCACAACACAAAGCCTGCCGATGCCTGCGGTTGAACAGATGGACCTGAAAAGGTTCATGGGCGATTGGTACGTTGTCGCCAGCATCCCCACCTATTTTGAGAAAGATGCGTACAACCCCGTCGAGCGTTACAGCCTCAACGCCGATGGTTCGGTGAAGACCATCTTTTCATATAACAAAGGTTCTATAGCAGGGCCTTCGAAGTCCATGAATGCGATCGGCTACATTCCGGACAGCGAGAAACCGTCGATATGGGAAATGCAATTTGTCTGGCCTTTGAGAGCTGACTATCGGGTGGTTTATCTGAGCCCGGACTACGAGTTCACCATTGTCGGTCGAACAAAACGCGATTATTTGTGGATCATGTCTCGAGAGCAGCCCGTACCCGAAGCTGAATTTAACCTGCTCATGGAGCGCGCCGCTGAATTGGGCTATAGCCTCGACAAGGTGCGTGTGAGTAATTGGCAGCAAGACTCAGCGATAGACAAACTCTGAAAGCGGCTGACCAGAGCCGACAACAGCTGAACCTCGATAGTCCGAAATCGCAAAGAAACTTTTCTATGGATAACCAAGAACTTCCCAAACAACGCGCAATGGCTGCGTTAAAATCTCTCTTTGTCGGTGACGCACTGGCAATGCCGGTCCACTGGTACTACAGCGTGATGGATATAGAGCGTCAGTTCCCCGGCGGCGTGACTGACTTTGAAGATGCTCCGACTCATCACCCCTCGTCGATTATGAGCTTGCACTCAACCAGCCAAGGTGGACGTGGCAATAGCAGGAGAAAAGCTTCAGCTGCGTCTGAAATTGTTGGGGACGTGATACTTAAGGGTAAGCGCAAATTTTGGGGCATACCCAATCAGCATTATCACCAACAAATGGTTGCGGGTGAAAACACACTGAATGCTCACTGCGCAATGGCATTGATGAAAACATTGAACAGGCACGGCGGGCAGTACAGTCCTGATCGGTTTCTTGGCGCCTACATCAACTTAATGACCGCTGACCCAGCACAACATCCGGACACCTATGCGGAATCTTATCACCGCGGTTACTTCGCCAACCTTCAAGCGGGTAAGCCTAGAGATCAATGCGGAGCTGTTACCCATGACACAGCATCGATTGGTGGCTTAGTTACCATCGCACCGATCGTGATTGCGGCGCGCTTGCGCGGGGTTTCCTTGGAACACGTTGCGCAACAGTGCCACGATCATCTTTTATTAACGCATCCCGATGAAACCCTCGTCGCCGTCGCGCGAGGTTATGTCGAGCTGATTGATCACCTGTTATTCCGTGACCCGGCGCAAGACGTTAAAGAAATCCTAAGTGCGTTTGCGAAGCAAAGCATAGGACTCGACCTCAAAAAATTAATCGGGGTTTCTAACAATGATCGCAGCGTGATAGGACAAATATTTTCTCCAGCTTGTTATATCTCGGATTCTTGGCCTGGGGTTTTGTACCTCACCTACAAGTACGCGGATGCTTTGCTGGAAGGACTGATCGCTAATACAAATCTCGGTGGTGATAACGTTCACCGCGGTGCTGTACTTGGTGTGCTCTTAGGACTTATCAACGGGGCCACTGACGAAGATAAGTTTGGTAGGATCGCCAATAGTTCAGCGATACAGGAAGACATCGCCCGGTTGATTGACGTTTGAATACGTCAAGCTAACTCGTGAAGGTGGAAGGTGAGCTATTAACGAAACTTTTTGCTTAGCCTACTGAAAATTCCAGTTCACCAAAATCGTTTAGGGCAGCTCAAGCGTTCCGGCGCACGATGGACTTGCTACAACACATTCTCTAGCCGATACGCTCTGGCTGCCGCGCCAGCAAACAAATCAGCTTTCTCACTGGCTGATGCGCTCGCTGAGATTCGCTTAAATGCGTTCCAGCACACCTGATAACTACACCAACGTTTCTGTACTGGAAAATTCGACTCATACATAGATCGAGCAGGGCCAAAGGCTTCGATGCAGGTCTCCATCCAGGGGCGCCATGCGGCGGCGACTTCTGCTGACCCGGGTGGCAGACTGCGGTCGCCCTCAAAGCCTGGCATGCGAATCGGCATTGCGCCGAGTTTGATAAACACGTTGTTATGGTTGCTGACGCGGGTAATAGCGGCCTTCCATACCTTAAATACCTCGTCAGTTTTTCCTCGATACGGACCGCCTAAAATCGGGCTTCCAACATGATTGAGAATGATTGTCAGCCCCGGGTGGGCATCAGCAAGTTGTGCAACTTCATCGAGTTGTGGGTGGTAAAGCCAGCAGTCGAGAGACAATCCCATGCGGCTAAGGACGGCTGCGGCTTCACTAACGCGCGGATCAATCAGAAGATTTGGTTGCTCGGTGACGTTGCCAACTTTTTCGTCGGCGTGCCAGCCGCTGGAAATTCTAACACCTCGGAATCGGCCGCCAGAAGCGGCTATATGTTGCTCGAGTATGGGCTCAACAGCACGTCCCAGCGTGAGATCAACATTGCCGAACATGACATCGCAAGCTTTAGCGCGACCAAATGTGCCACTGGCGCTCATCGCTGCCTGCCCCCGAACGAATTCAGTCTCTCCTAACGAACGCTCTGCTTTTGGGCCTTCTTTTCGGTACATTGAATGGCATTCAGCGAAAACAGTCGCGACGATGTTGTGCCCGCTTTCGAGATCAGCGGCTAGCTCTGGCATCAAGTAGGTGTAGCCACTTCGTACCCATAGATGGTGATGTGGGTCGATGATGGGTAGGGCTGGCTCAAGTACTTCCTCTTGTAATGTTGTGAGCCAAATATCATCTGGTCTTGTTTGACCTGTATTGGCGGCCATTTAACGCTCCTTTTTGAGTAACCCTATTTGTAATTTACTGCGCTGTCCAACCACCATCAATCGGCATAGCGACGCCGGTGACGTAGCTGGAATGCGGGGACATTAACCAAGCGACCACATCAGCGACTTCACTTGGATCGGCAATACGGCGTATTGGCAGTTGACGGACGACACCGTCTAAGACCTCCTGACTCGCGCCAGCGCCTTTGGCTAACATTGGTGTATCAATGAAACCAGGGCAAACAGCATTGACGCGAATTTTTTTGGGTCCGTACTCTATTGCCGCAGATTTTGTTAAACCGATTACACCATGTTTGGCCGAGTTGTAAGCTGTCGCGTGTGGCAGGGCCACCAATCCGCAGATCGAGGCAGTATTAACGATGCTCCCGCCAGCCTCTTGTTGCACCATTTGTGCAATCTCGGCTTGTACGCAGCTAAACACACCCGTTAGGTTGACAGCAAGCACCTGCGCCCATTCTTTTGGGTCAATGTCGAGTAGTTTCACGGTTGGCCCGGTAATGCCTGCGTTGTTGAACGCGCCGTCCAAGCGACCGTGGCTCGACACTATTGCTTTGATTGCGGCGGCAGCGGCGCCCTCTTCCGCGACATCGAGTTCACAGACTTCAGCACTTCCGCCGGCTTGTATTATCTCTGTAACAACTTCGTTGCTAAGCTCAACCTGTCTGTCTGCTACGATCACATGTGCACCATCGAGGGCAAGGCGATTGACGGTTGCGCGGCCGATACCGCTTGCGCCCCCAGTCACTAATACTATTTTGTTCTCCAAACTCATTTCATAGTTCTCCATGCAGGTGATCTTTTCGTTTCAGTGTGGGGTCCAGTTTACCTAATTCGTCACTGGCGCCCTTTGAGCCCTCCGCCATCGCGCCGCCATCAACAGCGATTCTCATGCGTATCTTCCGGTTGTGTTTACTGGAAATTTACACCTTCGTAACCGTTGTCCGCTACCTCATTTACGATGTTGGCATACCTCGGGACGCCGCCGTTGTAGATGTTATACCGCGTCTTGCCGTATTCGTGACCTTCGATGTTCGAGTTGTAGCCGGTAAAAAAACTCTTGGCTTTGCGTAACAGCGCGCCCTTATACATGGCTTTGACATGCTCAACCCACTCAGCCTCAAACGCGTCATCGACATCGAAACGTTGATGGCCTTGCGCCCACATGTGCTGAAGGAAAGGCGTAACCCAGTTAACACTCATCTCGGCGGCGCGTGGGAAGTTCGCCGCCGCGGTCTGTGGCCCCATCAGCATCAGAAGGTTTGGGAACTCGCCGATCATGAGGCCCAGATAGGTTACCGGGCCTGCCGCCCACTTATTGCGCAGCCGTTCTCCGCCCGATCCCTGAATGTCGATTTGATCAAGCGCCCCAGTGAACGAATCGAAACCCGTGGCATACACAATGACATCAAACTCGAATGATCGGTTGCTCGTTTCCATGCCCTGGGGTGTAACACGAACAATGGGTGTCTCGACCGCATCGACGAGTTCAACATTGGCACGGTTGTAAGTTTCGAAGTAGCCAGTTTCAAGGGGTAATCGCTGAACACCAAAGCCGTGGTCTTTGGGAATCAGCCGCTCCGCAAGCATTGGGTCGTTCACACGTTGGCGAATACGTTCGGCGATGTAGTTGGAGATTTCTGCGTTGGCTTTTTCGTCGACGAATATCTCGTAGAAATTTTGAAGCCAAATACCAAAGCCCGGTTCGTCGTAGAGCCTGTCCCAAAGTTCGCGCCGCTGGGCCGGGCTGACGTCGTAAAAGCTACGGCTATCAGGTTCATGCTCAAAACCGCCAGGACTGCGGGCGCATGTGGCGAAGATCTCGTCATAACGCTCACGAATCTCTGCCATCTCAGTCTCGGAGATTGGTGCGTTGTTTAAAGGTGCTGCCCAGTTTGGGCGACGTTGGAAGACGGTGAGTTGTTTCGCCACTTTGGCGACCTCCGGGATCAGCTGAATCGCTGTGGCACCGCTGCCGACGACAGCGACGCGTTTGTCCGTTAGGTCCAGTGGTTCGTGGGGCCAGTCAGATGCATGGAAAGACATACCACGGAAGCCCGCAATACCTTCGATCTTCGGTAATGTTGGTGTCGACAAGGTGCCGACCGCGGTGACGACAAACCGTGTCGTTATTTCATGCCCGTCACTGAGTCGTAGCATCCAAGTGTTTGTGTCTTCGTTAAATACCATCGAATCCACCTTGCAGCCGAATTGCATATATTTGCGCAGTTCAAACTTATCCGCGACATAGTTCAAATAAGCCAGCGTCTCCGGTTGTGGTGAATGTTTCTCCGTCCAATCCCATTCGTCGAGCACCTCCTGGGAAAAAGAGTAGCCATAGGTATAACTCTCGGAATCAAACCTCGCACCGGGATATCGGTTGTTGTACCAGGTGCCGCCTAGATCGTCATTGGCGTCGAGTACGGTCGCACGAACACCGAGATCGGCAAGACGCTTAATCTGGTAGATACCCGATAAGCCTGCGCCGATGATGACAACCTGATAATCGAGGTGCGGGTCGATGTTCGCGATGTCTTTTATCTCTGTTGTTTGCTTTGTCATGTTTTGCCAGCGGGTGTGCTCTGAATTGAGATTTGGTTGTTTCGCAAGCGCGATATTTGATTTCGATACGATGGTATTACTTTCGAATTATGATGATAATACTCAAAAAATGGGCACCACCTTTACATATAAAGTAAAGATAACCGGGAGACATCATGGATAGCGTGAAAACAATGCGGATTTTTCAGGCTATTGTGCAAAACGGCAGCCTGTCGGGTGCTGGCCGACAGACAGGTCTTTCGCCCGCCAGTGTTTCGCGGCAAATCTCAGCTTTGGAGGACGACCTTGGGGTGCGGCTTTTGAATCGTACCAGTCGCAGGCTCTCTATGACGGAAGCCGGACAGGTCTACCTGGAGCGCGCGGAACGTCTGCTGCAGGATATGGACGAGATGCGAGATGCGGTCAGTCAATTGGCGGTGAGACCCCGTGGGAGTCTGCGTATTCATTCTCGCATTTCGCTCGGCACTCAGTATGTTGCGCCGCTTATTCCGGCGTTCCTCGCGCGATATCCTGATCTCAAAATCGATCTGTGGCTGACCGATAACGACTTAGACTTGACGGAGCACGGTATCGATCTTGCCATTCGTACTGGGGATCTTGCAGATTCAACCCTCGTAGGCAGGCTCCTTGCATCGAGTCCTCGGGTGATTTGTGCCAGCCCTCGATATTGGGCATTACATGGAAAGCCAACGACGCCAGCAGCCATCGCGGATCATAATTGCCTGACCTATCGATATGAGTTTGGCGCGCTTGCGGCTCTATGGCAATTTCGAACCGACGGAGGACTGTCCACTAATCTCCAGGTCTCTGGTAACTTCCAAACGAACAACGGAGAAGCTCTGCGCGTCGCCGCTTTGGCAGGTCTTGGTGTCGCGTTACTGCCAGCGTGGACGGTTAAAGATCATCTAAAGGCTGGAACTCTGGAACGCGTTTTGTCTGAATACGAAACGACGGTCTCCGATCTCGATTTCGGCATCTACGCGGTTTATCTTAGTCGGCGTAATCTGTCAGTAAAAACCCGACTTTTTATTGATCATCTGGTGGCCGAATTTAGCAAGCGCGAGTGGGCCTAGTTCATTAACATGGTGCCGAGGAAACTCGGCAAGACTGATGCGTTCAGTGGCTGCCTACGCGGAAGTTTCGCCAAATTGAGATTCATGTTCCGTGACAAGATAGCCGCGCATGCGACTTCGGTCAAAAAGCTGCTTTTCATCCTCGGCGATTTCGGCGGCAATTGCCGGCGTTGAAAGATGTTTGGCGCAAGCCGCCTGAGCATTAGCATCGGGATACCAGATTTCTAAGAGGACATCAAAATCCGGTTCGACGATGTTTCCCTGACGATCTGGCAGTGGCTCGGGATAGCGTCTTACATATTTACTCACAAAACCATTCAGGTATTTCTCGCCAATGACGCGGTGAAATGTTTCGTAATAGGAACGGAACTCATCGGTCGACATACCGGCCTTGCGGTGCAGAGGCATGATGAACTTGATCATTTGCTGTTTCCTCCTTCTGATTGAAGCGTGATGACGACCAATTTGCCATTAAGCCAAGCAGGTAACCAGCCAGGCGCCTTGGGGCGTAGGCGGGCAAAAACATCACTGGTATAAGTCGGGTCATTTAGCACCACACGGGCGGTCCCTTTGAGGACTTGTCCACGTATAAGCATCGAAATCTGATTTTCGCTGCCCGTCAGTTCGCGCCACCATCTGCCGTCGACACCAACAAAAACCTTATTGCCCTCGCGCAGATAATTGGCTGGCAATTTGCGGCCACTGGGAAGTGTAAACAGTCCTACAATACCCGCTCTTTCGCCGTCAGGATTAGAAGTGATCTCCTTTACGACGCGTGGGTTGATGACAGCCATCGAATAGTAGAGGTATCCGCACACAAGCGCTGCGAGAACAACGATAACGATGGCTAAAATCTTGAACTTTCTCATGAATTTCTTAACGCTGGATAAGATGCCAATAAGATCGCATAAAAATTAAAACGCGTCTCGCATTTTTGAAGCTATTTTGATGGCCCTGCAAAAATAGAGATTAGGTTTAGCATACTCGGTCTTGTCTGTTAGTGCGTAACCCCATATCTGATTGACTTATTTCTGCGCGAGCTTTGGTTTCACAATGAGTCAGGACTGTGTGTTTGTCTGAAATCTGTGGTTTACTTTATTTGGCAATCTCTTTGGATTGTTTTTTACTTTGCGTGTCGTCAATTGATCCGAGATCGACAGTGTTTGCATGCCAGTGTTTGCATGACAGTGTTTGCATGAAAGTGTTCGCATAAAAGGAAGGGCTTATGATGGATTGGAAATTACTGAATAGAAACGTCATCGAAGAATTTCGGATAAATAGTGGGCGAGTCGCCCAGTTTGGTGATCTACCCGTGGTTATCCTCAATACCATTGGCGCAAAAACCGGTAACTTGCTGGAAGTGCCACTCATTACTGTGATTGATGATGGCCGTATGTATCTGTTCGGCACCAATGCGGGGGCTAAAAAACAACCTGCCTGGATCTACAACCTGCGTGCGAACCCTGTGATTGATGTTGAATTCAAAACCGAAGTATTTAGGGCAAATCTGACCGAACTAGACGGTCAGCAACGAAAAGATAGAATTCAAATACAATCACAACAAACCCCTCAGTTCGCTGACTATATTGCCTCTTCTGCACCTCGTCAGGTTGCCGTGTTTCGAATCGATCCTCTCTGATAATAATTGATCAAGCGCTAGCTGCTGATTTTTATTAACGATTCAATCGCCTGCCAGGTTTCTTGCTGCAATAGATTGAGGTTAGCAGGGCTTATTATAATCTGGTCCACGCCATGCGCCCTTTGTAATTGGTATCGTCGACTGATTTTTTCCAGATTTCCCCAAGCAATCAGTGAATCAATAAAATGATCACTACCACCGTTTGCAAAGTCTTCATCAGCAAACCCGGCTTCTCGCCAAGCTCGATGATAATTGGTCAGCGGCATATAAATAGATATAGCTTTGCGAGCAATACCGCGCGCGATTTCAGGATCAGACTCCAGCACAGTGATTTGCATCAAATGCAATTTTTTCGTACCTAACTGCTCCTTGGCCCAACGAGAGTACTCGACCGGTTTCATATACACGTAGGCGCCATCCAGGTCTTTTGCCGCAATGTTCATCAACGTTGGTCCATGGGCTGCAAGGTATACTTGCACGTCGCAATCCTGATTAAACATCAAGGGTGAAGCATTGTAGTAGTGAATGAACTCCGCCAGCTTTTTAGAAGGGGCAAGCCAAGGCAACCCGCGTTGATCGTTACCCACTTTGTTTGATAAGCCAATACCAAGATCAAACCGATTGCCATGCGCCTCTGCAAGAGAGTATGCAGCAGACTTGATCGCCCGAGCATCACGCGCATAGATATTGGTAATTGCTGTGCCTACGCGGATATTCTCTGTCGCTGATAACAAGCTTGCGCAGGTGATAAAAGGATCTCTGCCGAATAATTCCGGCACCCATAAGTTGTCAATGCCACAACGCTCTGCATTGTGTGCAATTTCTTGTAACTCTGGCGTACTGAACTGGTCAGCCGCAATCATTATTCCAAAAGTCATTGCGTCCTCGTTAAATCTAAAGGGCTAACGCACTGATCAAATAACTGCCTTTAGCTTAGCTGTGCTGCCTGCCAGGCTTCCTGATCAACCCAGGCGGAGTGAAACCCAAATGGAACGCGTGTTGGCATGACGACGCGGGCAATTGGACCCTGTTCAAAGTGCTTTGCATCGAGAATAATGCACTCACTTCGTTTAAGTTGTTCGTCCCAGACAAATCCAATCACCCAGCCATCTTCTTCATGAGCGCCGTCGGGTTTGGGCGCAAATATAGGTTCTCCGCCTAGGCGACTTGCACCATACGGGTAGTGGCTATTGGTTTCGTTAACGAGATCATATTTGATGATGCCGTCAAACCCGGATTCCAGATTGTTACCGGCAATTCTTGCTGCGTAGGCATACCGATTTCTTACCCCGATAAAGGCCTCGTTAATACGTGCAAATTCGCACCCCCAGTTGTCGTCGAGCTTACGCTCAACCACCTCACCGGTCTTCAGGTTGAAGCGCCACTGATGCAGCATTGGTAGGTCGCTGCGATCATTTGGCTGTGGCTTGGTTTCGTCACCGATACTGTTTCGTTCCGAGCGACAGCCCTCAACGACGACCTCATCGCCTTCTTCGAAGGCATTCACCGTGTGATAGCAGTAGCAGCTCTCTACATCGAACCATCGTATTTTGTCGCCGTCTGCGCCGCGCGCAAGTAAGCCGAATCGGGATCCATTTTCGGGTTGGAAATACAGGATGCTTTTTCCGGCTGCCATACGTTCAAAATCAAAAACACAGGGCAGATCCATAATAACCGTATAATTTTCAGTAATGGCGCAGTCGTGCATCATGACTGGTTTGGGAATTTCAACATCGGTTGTATGTACCAGCTCACCTTCTCGGTTGATCAGGGATACGGCACAATAGGGTGCATCGGTAACACTATATCCATAGGAGATAAGCTCGCCTGTCCTCGGATCAATCTTTGGGTGGGCTGAAAAGGCATGTCTTAGGCGACCATCGAAATCGACTTCTCCAATAGGGTCGAGCTCAGGTAGCTTGAGTTCAAAGGGACGAGCCCCCTCCTGCAATGCGAGGAATTTTCCGCTGTGAAAAATCATGGCTGTATTGGCAATGTTTTTGGACGGACCGTATTTTTCGACATCTTCTGGCTTTGTGTTGATACCATCCCAGATAAGACCGCCCACTTCCTGTTCTGCCAAGTGTCCGTCTGTTTCAACGAAACGATTACGGTACCAGACCTTTCCTTGCTCAAACACAACTTCATGAATCATGCCATCACCTGCGAAGGGATGATAAGACTCAGGGTCATTAACAAAAACCGGGTTAGCACCGATCCGCAAGAAAGCCCCGTTTAATGCTTCGGGAACAGTGCCTATTACTTCTATGCAGGGTTCGCTAATCTGCGCTTGGACTGGTGCAAAGTTACCCTGAAAATAAGAAACAGTGGGTTCTTTAATATCTGAAATACGCATTGCTTAGCTGATGCCTCTCTTATCAAGCTCCGCTGGCATGCGCTTGGAGTCTGCCTCCAGTTTAGGGCCTCGTTCTTCCTCTGCTAACTGCCCAGCCGTATCTTTTGCCATTTTGTCGCTGTCGAGCATAATCCATTTCTCTGGGATGATTTCGATGATGATCCGTAGAGGCGAATCGAGGCGCTCTTCAAATGCTTTCGCCTGTGCCTCTTGTTCTGCGGTAAGATCGCCCTCCATGCCAGTGTAAGGCCCGCGCGCAAGTGCAGGATAAAACCATTCTTTGGTTTCCTCGTCGTCATGAATGACGGCTCGTCCCTTGAATGTGATTGCGCCATTGGGGCCGTTAGGCGCAGATACGCCGCTAACAACGACGGAACAGCGAGGGTCTCGTTTTATTGCAGCAACTCTATGTCGATGAACACCACAGGTGATCCAACCACTGCCATTTCGCCATACGAAGGCATGAATTACGCCAACAGGCCAGCCATCTTTGGTTGACCAGTTAAAGGTGCATTCTCTGGCTTTATTGAGCAGGTCCTCTCGAGATGCCTCGTTGAAAGGGTAGATTGATACAACTTCATGCTCTTCACTGGACATTATAATTTCTCCTATTCTTCGATTAGAAAAGCTTGCAGCCGACTTAGTCAGCAGCGCCTAGTTTGTAGTTAACGTGGTGCTCTCCATGGTGTGCGATCATGATAGGCCGCATTTGCCTGTAACAGCAAGGGTGGAATCAGGTAGCAGCGTGGCGTCATTTTTTCGGATGAAGTGCTCAAAACGGCCTCACTATTTTTAGGCCGTGTATAAATTGCGCATACCTGCTTGGGACCTTAGAACGCATTTACGGGGCTGATTTGCAGGCACTTGTTGAGGTCATCTCTGTCTTGTTTCAGACATAAGTTTCTCCCGTCGGAACCCTGTGTTCGAGATACTACGTGCGGTGTTTCTGATTCAGCAGGCAGATTCGCCGGAGAGATACGAGGGAATCCATTTGAGTAGCCGAAGTGCGTGTATGTGGGAATGTCTAATCCGCTATTCGGGATCAACGTGGAATTTCAAATATTCCTCTTCAAAACAAAAGAGTTTAGGGTCTAGTAGCTTGTCGACATAAAGGTGGCCGTAAAGGTGGTCAAATTCGTGTTGGAACACAGTGGCGAGAAAGCCAGAGAGCTCCATGGTCTGCTCGCGGCCCTGATCATCAAAATAATCGACTTTAATATGTTGTGGCCGCTCAACAAATCCCATCATGCCCGGTACCGAAAGACAGCCTTCCCAGTATCCAGCGACCGCTGGATCCAGCACTGAAATCACGGGGTTCACAAAAACTGTGAAGGGTAAGGTTTTGACCTCACCATAACGGGTTTTGGGATTCGAAATCTCGATGACCGCAACTTGAACTGAAACATTGATTTGGGGAGCAGCAAGGCCTATGCCGCCGCTATCGGCAAGGGTCTGCCTTAGATCATCAACCAGTTCTTCGAATTCTGCTGATTGAATCTTTTCAAGCGGAAAGGGAGCGGCCGTTTGGCGAAGTGTCGGATGACCTAGCCTGATTATTTCTTGAACAGACATGGTTTGTCTCAAATATTGAACTTGACTCGGAGAATACCTGAATGGACGAGCGCCGTAAAAGCGTCCGATAAGGTGCGACTGGTTGGCATTGACTTAGCAGGTCAAATTCGCCAACCCATAAATTAATTTAAACCATTGTTATGAATGGAACCTAAGTTAATGAAATATAGTTATATAAGGCTTGCTTATTTTCCTGTCTGGTTATATCTTGTCCAACCTTGTGAATCGCCCGACATAGCGCCTGTAGGTGTAATCTATGAAAAAACGTCCCGATTTGGTCATGGTACTTTTTGTGGTATTTGCACTGGGTGTCGCCGTGAATGCAATCGGCCAAGTTTTGGGTTTTTGACCAGCAGTTAGTCAAATTGCGGTGTTTCTATTTTGATCGGTTTTTCATCGGTAACTTTCTAGCCATTTTCCTCCAAGTAATACCTTTTTCCTCCAAGTAATACCTTCCTCCGTCAGGACACCGTCCAACGGAACATCCAGTTCAGTTGCATCGAGTTGCGCTAACTGCTGGGAGGCATAGGCCAGGCCAAGTAAATAGGGCCGTCGCCACCTCAAGTTTTCTCCGAACGTTCTGTCGTAATACCCTTTCCCCATGCCTAGTCGGTTGAATTGTGAGTCAAAAGCGACCAGTGGCATGATCACGAGGTCAAGCATCGAGGGTGCCATGTTGAGCTGCGGAGCGTAGCGAGGTTCGGGGATACCGTATCTGTTTGGTTCCAGCCCGTCACTGCGTGGGTTGCACGGTTGAAACAGGAGTCTGGTTTTCTCCCAGGGTCTGATGTAATCCGAGATAAGTGGTAAGTAGTTTTTTTTGCCGCGCTTCTCGGCAGTTTGAGCGATTTTCGCCGGACTTAGCTCACCGTCGAAGGCTGTGTAGGAAGCAATGTGCCGGGACCGGAGGAACACGGAATCAGTCTGCAGGAAATCGCAGGCACGTTGGGCCGCGTACTGTTGATATTCGAGAGAAATACTTCTGCGCGCAGCGCGAGCGGTTTGTCTTAATCGATGACGTGTCTGTTTGTTCATCACGTGCCTCGATCAGAAATAAGCTCCCCAGATTGCCGCTGTCTGTGTAGGCCCTTGAACCCAGCGGTTCAAGGCGGTGGTCTCTAACAGGCTACAGGCGTTCCGGAAAACCGGACATGCACACTCACCGTGGAAAAAGACCTCCTGGTTTGCGCATAAAGGGTCGAGGACATAACGACTGGCAAACAACCCAGGGAGGTGAGTACAAGTATATACGAAGTTGGTCTTAACGATTAATAGATTTGAGACGAATTAGGGCCTGATCGAGCTTAGCGGTCAATTGGTTGATCTCATTGGATTTGGAATCGATGACAGAGTTGGCCTTTGTCTTTTCAGCCAGAAACTCATTTGCCAGGTTTAGCGCGGTCATCACTGCAATTCTGTCTAGGCTCAATATTGCAGCGCCAGATTTTATCTCGCGCATTTTGCTATCGACGTAGTTGGATGACTGCATGAGCGCGGTGACCTCTTCCGGGCTACAATTTATCTTGTAGTCCTTGTCCAGAATCGAAACAGTGACAGTTTCGGTGTTGTCGGCATTACTCATGTTGCATGCTCACTTTTTAGGAATTAGCAGAGAGTTTAGTTAAGCGTTCTCGAAAGAGAGACGAAAACACTTACTGGTCCGGGTCGAGTGTTTTTAGACGTTGAATCATCGCTTCAACTTTCGTTTTAGCCAGCTCGTTTTTTTCGAGTAAACGGCTTCGCTCTTCCTGCCAGGCATCCTGATCCGCTGACAATGATCCTTGTTTTTGCTCAAGTTCGTCTATCAGATGGATGAGCTCGTCGATTTTTGCTTCGAGGTCTTTTGTGTCCATGGAAATTCATCATGAGATTGATCCCACTACTATAAAGGGTGGTCTCGGGAAAGGTCAATCCGGTTAGGATCAACGCGCCATTTTTAGTATGCTTGCACAGAACCTACGGGGTCAGGAACCGCCCGGTTATGAATGAGCGCCCGGTTTCGCATTTTGTTGCTTAAATCACCGGATTGAATATTTTATGAGTAAGTTTAGCGCCATTAGTGAAGCATTCACTAATGAAAAGTCCAATCTGAATGTCAGTGAAGTGCATGGATTTCTCAGTGGAATTCTGAGTGCCGGCGCCCAAATGAATGGTGCCCAGCTAGCGAGGGCGTTTGAGCAACATTTTGATTGTTCACTATCGGGACCAATGGATGATTTGGTCATTCAGTTGAGTTTTCAGGCTGGACTTGAGCTTGACGATCCCGAGATGGGCTTCAACCTGTTATTACCCGAAGACGATGCCAGCATCGAAAAAAGAGGGCAGGGGCTGTACACATGGTGTCAGGGTTTCCTCTCTGGTTTTGGCGTCACCGGGCGTTATCAGGACAGTGAGTTGAGTGAGGAAGTCAGGGAAGTGTTAACCGATCTGGCAAAAATTTCCGCTTTGGACCTTGAAGTGCCCGATAGTGATGAGAATGAGGGCGACCTCCTTGAAATCATCGAATACGTTCGAATGTCCGCCATGATGATTTACCTTGAATCGGCTCGAAAGTCAGTCCACTGAGCTTGTGCTAACCACACGGCGGAAACCAAAGCAGGAAAGAGTCTCGATGAAATCAAAACCCGGTATTGGCCTTAGAGAATTTTCAAGAAGAAGAGAAGAGCTCATGTCGATGATGGGCGAAGACGGCATCGCCATATTACCCGGCGCAAATTTAGTGGCTAGAAATAGCGACGTAGATTATCTGTTCCGTCAAGACAGCGATTTTCATTACTTGACTGGCTTTGACGAGCAGGAGGCGGTTTTTGTGTTGATACCCGGCAGAGAGCACGGTGAAGCTCTCCTGTTTTGTCGAGAAAGGGATCCTGAGCAGGAACAGTGGCACGGAAAAATCACGGGGCCGGAAAGAGCCATGCAGTTGTACGGTATGGACGATGCATTTCCGATTTCTGATATCGATGATATCTTGCCCGGGCTAATCGAAGGGAAGTCTCGGCTTTACTACGCAATGGGCCATCAGCAGGAGTTTGATGCAAGGGTCATCAACTGGGTCAATAGTATCGCCTCGAGTCAACATAAAGGCACCCAACCACCAGGAGAGTTTGTGCAGCTCGGGCATCTTGTGCATGAACTTCGGCTCTTTAAGAGTAAACAGGAAGTCGAGGTGATGAAATTCGCAGCGGCGATTACCGGCGACGCGCATAGACGAATTATGCGAGAAGCTGAGCCGGGCATGTATGAATATGAATTGGAGGCAGAACTAAACCATGCTTTTTTGCGTGGCGGCGCTCGTTCACCGGCCTACCCATCGATCTTCGGTAGTGGGAATAACGCCAACATCCTCCACTATATAGAGAACGATGATGTTATGAAGTCCGGTGAACTTGTGCTGGTAGATGCGGGGGCCGAGTACCAGTGCTATGCCGCTGATGTCACCCGTACATTCCCTGTAAACGGCAAATTTTCAAAAGCGCAAAAGGAAATATACAACATCGTACTCGCGGCGCAGGAAGCGGCAATTGAAATGGTGAAACCCGGCAATCACTGGAATCAACCTCATGAGGCGGTCGTTCGTATAATTTGCCAGGGGTTGCTGGATCTCAACCTGTTGGAAGGGACCCTCGATACGATAATCGAAAACGAGACCTACAAGAAATTCTATATGCACCGGACGGGGCATTGGCTGGGTCTTGATGTACACGATGTTGGCGAGTATCGAATAGATGAAGAATGGCGCGTGTTTGAGCCCGGTATGGTCACAACAATTGAGCCTGGCATCTATATATCACAAGATTTGGCAGGCGTGCCCTCGAGGTATCGGGGCATTGGTATTCGGATTGAGGACAACGTCCTTGTTACAAAAACGGGTCATGAAGTGTTAACCAGCGGTATTCCGAAAACGATTGAAGAGATTGAAAAAACAATGGCTTCGAAAGCGGCATAACCCTGGTTGAAGTGAGGCCAGGTCGGTGAGGTGGTGATGGATAATTCAGATGTAGTAATCATTGGTGGCGGGCTTGTTGGATTGGCG
Organism: uncultured Gammaproteobacteria bacterium; assembly: GCA_913050215.1. GTDB lineage: Bacteria > Pseudomonadota > Gammaproteobacteria > Pseudomonadales > Azotimanducaceae > UBA4582. Next base: position 29,183 of record CAJXBG010000003.1, on the reverse strand, counting down.
TTTGCTTGTGCTCTCAAGGGAAGCGGATTACAGGTCACATTGATAGAAAGTCAATCTGCGCCGCGCGCGTCAGATGAACTGTCCTCTGACGCCGCACAAACGGCTTCACATCGGTCGAATAGAGATGGTGCGCAGCTTATATCGGGGGTCAGCCCGCGGGTCAGTGCGATCAACGGAAAATCCCGGCGTTTCCTGTCGCAGATAGGGGGTTGGCCGGATGACGCAGGATGCAAAGCTGACTATACCGGGATGGCTGTCTGGGATACGCAAGGCACCGCTTCAATCAATTTTTCTGCCTCGGAAATTCAGCAGGATTGCTTGGGGACAATCGTGGAGAATGCAGCGATTGTTGCAACGCTCTATGATTCGGCAATGGTGCTCGACAACCTGAAATTAATGTATGAAACCGAGCTCGAATCGGTTGACAGCACAGAGGCGGGTTATGCCATTCGACTAAAGGATGGCCAAGAAATTCAGAGTCGTCTTTTAGTTGGCGCCGATGGAGGTCAGAGCCGGGTGAAGCAACTTGCTGGATTGAAATCTATCGATTGGAGCTATCACCAGACTGCGGTTGTGACGACGGTCGAGCTTGATCAACCGCACGACAATATTGCGAGGCAGTGGTTTACGGCAAGTGGTCCGCTAGCATTATTGCCGCTCAATCAGCCAAATTATTGTTCAGTTGTTTGGTCAAGTACAGAACCGGATCAAATCCTTGCGCTGGATGCGCAGGCATTCTGCGATCAGTTAACCCGGATTACCGGCAAGCAGACCCAAGCAGTGTTGGCGTGTGACAAGCGATTCTCCTTTCCGCTAACGCAACGACACGCTGTGCAATACACGCGGGATGGTCTCGCGTTGATCGGTGATGCCGCGCACACAATTCATCCCCTCGCGGGGCAAGGGGTCAATCTAGGGTTTGCCGATGCACAAACTTTGGCGCAAACGCTTCATCAGTGTCGTTTAGAAGGCCAGAACCCGGGTGATCTGAAAGTACTAAAGCGCTATGAGAACCGAAGAAAGCCTGAAAACATGCTGATGGCTGCTGTGATGGAAGGGTTCAAGCGCTTGTTTGGCTCGGATGATCCGGGTGTACGCTGGCTTCGCAATAGTGGTCTTCGCTTGGTTAATGGCGCTCGCCCATTGAAAACGATGGCTGCAAAACTCGCAGCAGGCGCCTGATCAGCGCCAGCACTCCGAACAGTAAAAGCGATGTGTCGATGGGCATATTTCTATTGGTTTATTAGAATAATTCAAACCGGGATTGAGCCAAGATCACTATTACCATCGTATAGAACCCGATAGAATGGGCCCCTTTTTTAGGAAGAGCACCAGATGGGTTTAAGAACTGCAATTTACCCGCTGCATTTAACGTCTAATGCGAAGATGGTGGATTTTGGCGGCTGGGATATGCCAATACATTACGGCTCCCAACTGGAAGAACATCACTTGGTTAGGAACAGCGTGGGCGTATGCGATGTCTCCCACATGACCGTCATTGACTTGAACGGACCTGATGCTAAAGCTTACTTGCTAAATCTGCTGCCCAATGATGTCAACAAGCTCGATCGTGATGGGCGCGCGCTCTATAGCGCAATGCTGAATGAAGCGGGCGGTGTGTTGGATGATCTGATTGTTTACCGGGATGGTGACGGCTTTCGTATCGTTGTAAATTGCGCCACCCGGGAAAAAGATCTGCAGTGGATGACACAGCAGACTGCTGGATTTGACTGCACACTGATGGAGCGCTCTGAGCTATCAATCCTTGCTATTCAGGGACCTGAATCACTCGACCGCATACAACAAATCTTGCGCGAGCACGACAAGGCAGTCGAAGCGGACTATGTCGCAGGGTTAAAGCCCTTTATTGGTGGGTGGTGTGGAGATTGGTTCCTCGCCAGAACCGGATACACCGGCGAAAAAGGGGTGGAGATTATTTTGCCAGCGGCGGATGCCTTTGCATTGTGGGAGCAGTTGATCAAAGCGGGTGTCGCACCGATCGGTCTCGGTGCGCGCGATACACTGCGGTTAGAGGCAGGAATGAATCTTTATGGTAGCGATATGGACGAAACTGTCACCCCGTTTGAATCCAATATGGACATCACGGTGGTGCTTGATGAAGCTCGAGATTTTATTGGAAAAGAAAAGCTTGCCCAACAGGCAATCGAAGGGGTGGAGCGAGAACTTGTCGGGCTTGTAATGCTGGGTCGGGGTGTAATCAGAGCCCACTATCCTATCTATTCCGGTGAAGAGCTTGTAGGCGAAGTGACTAGCGGTGCGTTTTCACCCACGCTACAACATGCTATCGCGTTGGCTCGAGTGCAAACTGGCAAGGAAAATCTTGAAGTTGAAATCCGGGGCAAAAGACACTCGGTTGAAAAAGTAAAACCTCCCTTTGCTAGAAATGGGAAAAAGGCCTACAAGATCTAGGCTAGCGAGTTACGGTGACCGCGGAAGATTAATAGTAGAAGTACTTAATCGAATTGTTCGGAATTCGCACCCAACAATTTATCAAGAACGTGCAAACAACACTAAAAGAGAGGTAAGACCAAAAATGGCGGAATTTCCGGGTGACCTAAAGTATGCAAATAGCCACGAATGGGTACGTATCGAGGATGATGGCACAGCAACGATTGGCATCTCAGATCACGCACAGGAGGCGCTGGGTGATGTGGTTTACGTTGAGCTGCCTGAGCTCGAGCTTGAGCTGAATGTGGGTGATGAAGCAGGCGTCGTAGAATCAGTGAAGGCGGCATCTGATCTATATGCGCCTATCTCCGGCACAATTATTGAAGTTAATTCAGCATTGGAAGATGAGCCTGAAACCGTCAATGAAGCGCCCCACGATAAGGGGTGGTTTTTTAAGATGAGACCAGCTGATCTGCAGGAGCTGGAAGCTTTGTTGAATGCGGATGGCTATAAGCGTCTCTGTGAGAGTGAAGAACACTAGCGCCCGACTTACTCCTTCCCCGTCGTTTGAATTTTTTTAATCCGGAAGGTTATCCGGATAATCCATGAGGTTTTAGATATGCCATTTGTGCCACATACCAAACACGACGAGCAGTTCATGCTTGAATCAGTTGGTGTTGACTCCATCGAAGCGTTATTTGATGAGATCCCTCCCGATTTAAAATCAGGTGTATTGGACCAGACGCCATCAGGCATATCTGAAATGGCCCTGATGCGGTTGATGAACGAGCGCGCGGCGAGCGATGAGGTCAAGCTCTCTTTTCTAGGTGCTGGCGCCTACGAACATCATATCCCCGCGGCAGTCTGGAATATCGTGGGCCGTGGTGAATATATGACTGCGTATACCCCATACCAAGCGGAAGCGAGTCAGGGAACGCTTCAGTTGATTTATGAATTCCAGTCAATGATTACGCGCCTGACAGGAATGGATGTCGCGAATGCCTCAGTATATGAAGGTGCATCTGCAATGGCTGAAGGCATTTTGATGTCAGTGCGCGCGAACAAGAAATCGAAATCTAAGCGAATACTTTGCGCTGGCACGTTAAACCCCGCCTACATTCGCGCGAGCCGAAATATCGTGACTAATCAAAATATTTCTCTTGAAGTATTAAGTTACGATCAGGATGAAGGTCGCACGGCGATGGAATCTCTTGCACCATACGAAGGTGAAGACATCGCGGCACTTGTCATACCCTGTCCCAATTTTTTTGGTGGTATCGAGCAAATCGATGCGCTTACCGACTGGGCGAAGGCGCAGGGTGCGCTGGTCATTGCGGTGGTCAATCCAACAGCCCTTGGTTTGCTTAAGCCGCCGGGGGAATGGGGTGAGACTGGCGCGGACATCGTTGTCGGTGAAGGCCAACCATTGGGTATTCCCCTTGCTTCAGGTGGTCCCTACGCGGGGTTCATGTGCTGTAAGCAGGGCATCGTGAGGCAGATGCCCGGTAGGATCATTGGTCAGACAGTCGACTTAGATGGGAAAAGAGGATTCGCATTAACGCTCCAAGCAAGGGAACAACATATACGTCGTGCGAAGTCGACCTCGAATATTTGTACAAACCAGGGATTGCTAGTCACAGCAGCAACAATTTATATGAGCTTACTGGGAAACACAGGACTCATGTCAGTTGCTAACAAATGCCATGAAAATATTCTCGCGCTGGTCGACCGCGCAACAAAAATTGAGGGTGTCTCACGGCGTTTTACCGCACCCGTTTTTCATGAGGTTGTGCTAAAACTTCCGAGGCCGCCTGCTGAGGTGCTTGAACTAATGGCAGCGGAGAAGATCTTGGGCGGTTTTGATTTGTCTTTGTCGGAAGACCCTAGCCTAAGTGATTGCCTCTTGGTAAATACAACTGAAACGAAGACGACAGAGGATATCGATTTGTTTGTAACGAGTCTTGAAGCTGCCTGTGGAGGTTCGTCATGCTGATTTACGAAATAGGAGCGGAAGGAAGAACGGCAGCCGCTCAGTATGAAAAGACTGGCCTTCCGGAGAATCATGAAATTCCAGCTGAGTGCTTGCGTAAGAGCCCTGTCGGATTACCCGAAGTATCTGAGCTACAGGTCGTTCGACATTTCACTAATCTGTCGAAGAAAAACTTTTCGATTGACGGTGAATTTTATCCGCTCGGCTCCTGCACGATGAAATACAATCCGCGGGGGGCGCATTCCGCCGCGAGCATTCCAGGCTTTTTGAACCGACACCCACTGGCACCCGAGAGTCTTAGCCAGGGCGTATTGGCATGTCTTTATGAGCTTCAGGAATATTTGAAGGATGTTACCGGCATGAGGACAGTGTCTTTGACTCCCATGGCGGGTGCGCAGGGCGAATTTGCTGGCGTGGCGATGATTCGGGCTTACCATGAAAAAAATAACGATACAGACCGAACTGAAATTCTTATTCCTAATGCAGCCCACGGCACTAACCCTGCGACGGCGGTCATGTGTGGGTACAAAGTACGTGAAGTTGCTGTAGGCAAAGATGGTGATGTGGATATCGAAGCATTGCGAGCTGCCGTCGGCCCGCAGACCGCAGGTTTGATGATGACAAATCCATCAACCTGCGGCGTTTTTGAGCGAAAGATTAAGGAAATCGCCGAGCTTGTTCATGATGCGGGAGGCCTACTTTATTACGACGGCGCAAATCTGAACGCGATACTCGGTAAGGTTAAGCCCGGTGATATGGGCTTTGACGTATTACACATGAATCTGCATAAAACATTTGCGACGCCTCATGGAGGGGGTGGGCCGGGCGCGGGTCCGGTAGGTGTGGGTCCAAGGCTGGAACCTTTTGTGCCGACACCCATCGTTGGCCTTGATAGCTCTGGTGAAGGAAACCGATACTATTGGAAGGGCAAGGATGAAATTCCAGACAGTATTGGTAACCTTTCGGCTTTTATGGGGAATACGGGAATTTTGCTTCGTGCATATGCCTATGCAAGATTGTTGGGAAATGAAGGCATGAACCGAGTGGGCGAATACGCCACCTTAAACGCCAACTACATGGCTAAGCAGTTAGCAGAAGCAGGTTTTAAACTCGCTTATCCTGACCGGCGTGCCACGCACGAGTTTATTGTCAGTATGTCGCGGGAAGCAAAAGACCTCGGGGTTAATGCGATGGATTTTGCAAAGCGCTTGCTCGATTATGGATATCACGCGCCGACGACATACTTCCCCCTGCTGATACCTGAGTGTCTGCTAATAGAACCAACAGAAACAGAAAGCCGACAGGAGATTGACGGTTTTGTTGAGGCAATGAAAGCTATCCTTGCTGAGGCTAAAAATACACCTGAGCTTGTGACCAGTGCACCTCTGACGATGCCAGTAAAACGGTTGGATGATGTGAAAGCCGCAAGAGATTTGGATTTGGGATACAAGGGCTAATCATTAGCGGCAAAAAGTTTTAATTGAATATCTTCGAGTTGATGGTTCAGTGCGGAAAAAATCGTGAGCAATCTTGCGCCATCAGATTCGTTGAATTGATTGCTTTCGATAATAAGCATGCCCTGTGCTAGCGTCGCCTGCAGGTCCTTTTCAATATTTTTGTCGACCCTCGCAAGGGATCTGGAAAGCCAGATCGGCTCATTAAGCATTTCAGATAGGTTATTGAGCCGTTGTGAAATATTTAAATGGGAAGTCCGACTGTGCATGCTATGACTTTGGTCTGAGTCGAGGAGCAGATTGCTTTCTTCAAAGCCCTGTGAGCTGTCACTTCGCGCAACCTCTATCAAGTTGGCGATAGCAAGCGCAGCTTGCTGTTGGTCTTCGCCAACAAATTTTGCGTAGGGAACCTTTTCTAGCCGAGTAGCAAGATAGGCGCTGACTGACTCTTCTAGCGCATTACCCAACAGCTGAATTAGTTTTCTGCGACGGTATATGGGATCTTCATCAGGCCGCTCGAATCCAGTCGTCAGTGTTGCACTTGTTGTTTGCTCGTCGCCAGTCCCTTCCGCTTTTGAGATGTTAGTTTTGTCAGGTTGCTGCTTGTGTTCTGGCAACTGATAGTCGATCGCAGTTTTTGCAAAGATCAGGTACTCGAGGGGATGAAACCCCAGAATAATTTCGTCTGCGTCGGAGAATCCATGCTGTAGCCTAAGCGACTCAACAGACAAAGAAACAGTAATGTCGTTGACGATGCCGCTGTTAGGGTAGCCATCGATGGCATCAATATAGCCTGGTTGAATCGGCCAGGCATCAGCGTGGTAGAGCAGTGATGATGAATGCTTTGCTGAAAGCTCGTCTGATAAAGGCTGTGTGCCCGATTTTACTAACGCGCCATGCGATCTTGCCCAGCTATCACCAAGCGCCGCTCTGTTCTCTTCCGTTGGCTCAGAGAGAAAAAGTGCAATAGATTCATTTAACAGGTCTATTTCTTGATAGACCGCTGTTGTATTGATCAGTGTTCGTTCAGAAAAAATTGCTAAGCTGGAATTTGTTTCATTCAGATTAAGTGTGTGCTGGGTTTTCGCATCACTGTCATTGTCACAGCCGACAATAAGCTGGCTACACATTATTATGCCGGTGAGTTTTTGGGCTGCTCTTGTAAATACAATCAATTGCTTAGCACCTATGTTCTGAAATTCAGGATGCGCCAGCCTCTGTTTTCGGCGACTGTTTGCAAAGATTCATCCGGGTTAACTGCGGTTGGATGATCGACCAGCTCAAGTAGTGGTAGATCATTGATCGAGTCCGAATAGAAGTAACTGCCAGCGAGGGTGTCAGGGTTATCTTTTAGCCAGGCATTTAAACGTATCACCTTACCCTCGCGAAAACTCGGTACGCCAGACAGCTTCCCCGTGTACTTGCCGTCCCGAACCTCAGGAATCGGAGCGATCAATGTATCGATGCCAAACAGGTCCGCAATGGGTCGAGTGATGAACTCAATTGTGGCGGTGATGATCATGAGAGTGTCACCTGCGCTGCGGTGTGATTCGACAAGTTCAAGCGCGCCTGATTGGACAAGCGGTTTAATCTCTTGTTCTACAAATTCTTCCCTAAGGGAAATTAACTGTTTTGAATCTGTCGCCGCTAGTACCGAGCAGGAAAACTTCATATAGGCATCGATATCCAGGCAACCCGCGCGGTAGTCGTTATAGAACTGATCGTTAAGTTCGCGGTGGGTTGACTCTTCTACTAGACCCTTGCGAATAATAAATTCTCCCCAGGCATGATCACTGTCTGCAGAAATGAGTGTTTCATCGAGGTCAAAAATCGCAAGGGCCAAATGAGAAGTCCGGAAGTTCTGGAGCAGCAATAGTAGCGTGAATTCATTGCGGTTGACATCCATGTTGAATTGGATGGTGTCGCGGGTTTGCTGAAACAGATCGATTCAGACACAATGAAATAAAAGAATAAGGTAGAAATTTTGATTGATTCGGAAGGTTATAGACCGAACGTGGGTATTATCGTCGCCAACGGAGATGGGCGTGTGCTTTGGGCCAAGAGGGTAGGTCAGGAGGCCTGGCAATTTCCGCAAGGGGGGATTAACGCAAAAGAAGCACCTGAGGAAGCGCTGTTTCGTGAGTTGAGGGAAGAAATAGGATTAAAGCAACACGAGGTAAAGGTTGTAGGTGCTACCCGAGGCTGGTTGCGTTACAAATTGCCCAAGCGGTTGCTCCGAAATAATTCGGATTTTGTTGGCCAGAAGCAAAAGTGGTTTTTGTTAAAAATGCTGGCGCCAGATACCAACGTCCAATTTGATGTATCGAGTACCCCTGAGTTTGATCACTGGCAATGGGTGAGCTATTGGTATCCTCTGGGTCAGGTCGTGCAGTTTAAGCAAGATGTTTATCGCAAGGCAATGAAAGAACTAGCGCCACATTTATCCAAGTGCATGGGTTCAGGGGCCCGCAACTAGATGCTTGAAATTCTAAGAAGGGTCATACAGGAGGTTAACGCCGCCCGTGACTTGACCGGTGCCCTGAACATTATTGTCGATCGAGTTCAGGAATCGATGGGCACACAGGCGTGCACTGTTTATCTGACCAACGATGATGACACTCGGTATGTTTTCATGGCAACCAGAGGGCTAAATCAAAGTGCTGTAGGCTCGGTCTCGCTAAGCAATGACGAAGGGCTGGTGAGCTACGTGGGTGAGCGAGCGGAACCGGTGAACCTTGAAAATGCGACCACTCACCCACGGTATCTGTTTGTTGAAGCGGTAGGAGAAGAGCCTTACAAGGCATTTCTAGGAGTGCCAATCATTCACCATCGAAAAGTGTTGGGCGTACTTTTTGTTCAAGATCGGCACGCAAGGAAATACGATGAAAGCGAGGAGGCGTTCCTGATCACACTTTCTGCGCAGCTCGCAGGTGTGATAGCCCATGCAGAAGCGACGGGCGCTCTGAATGTTGAAACTGATTCTGCGAGTCTTCCCGCCAGTAAATTCCGTGGCAAAGTTGGTGCGCCGGGCATCGCGTTTGGTACCGCCGTCGTGGTTTATCCCGAGGCGAACCTGAATACCGTGCCGGAGCGGAAAGTTGCAAACATCGATGGCGAACTGACGCTATTTAGAGTGGCGATTAACGAAGTTCGGGACGAAATTCGAGAAATGGGGGCAAAACTTTCAGATCGACTCAAGCCTGAGGAGCTTGGCTTGTTCGATGCCTATCTGCACATGCTGGATGATTCGGCGATAGCGGGTGAAGTGGAAGAGCTGATTCTTCAAGGGCATTGGGCACAGGGCGCATTGAGGCGAGTGATCGAGCTACATGTCGCCAATTTCGAAGCAATGGATGATTCGTACCTGCGAGAGCGCGGCACCGATGTTCGGGATCTCGGGCAGCGTGTGCTTGCGAAGCTGCAGTTCTCGACCGGTGGCCGTGACAAGTTTCCGAGAGATACCATCCTCGTGGGGGATGAGCTAACGCCCTCAATGTTGGCTAGTGTACCCAGAGATTGCTTGAAAGGGTTGGTTGCAGTTAGAGGGTCCGGTAGTTCGCATGTTGCTATTCTCGCTAAAGCCATGGGTGTGCCGTCTGTCATGGGCGCCGAAGATTTGCCGATCGAGTTGCTAGAAGAAAAGCCGCTGATCGTCGATGGGCAGGAAGGTCAGGTAATCACCCACCCGAATGAAGACCAGATTCGCTTCTACCAGAATCTGATTAAAGAAGAAGAGGCGTTGATTGAAGGTCTTGAGGAACTGAAAACCTTGCCTTGTAAAACCACCGACGGCCACAGGGTCAGATTATGGGTGAATACCGGTCTGATGTCCGATGCAGCCAAATCTCTTGATCGCGGAGCTGAGGGCGTGGGTCTTTATCGAACCGAAGTTCACTTCATGACGAAAGATCGTTTTCCAACTGAAGAGGAACAAAAAACGATCTACCGTGAGCATCTGCAAGCTTTCTCTCCTAGAAATGTCACGATGCGAACCTTGGATATCGGCGGAGACAAAGCCCTTTCTTATTTTCCGATTGAAGAAGCAAATCCGTTTTTGGGTTGGCGCGGTATTCGCGTGACGCTCGACCACCCTGAAATTTTTCTTGCTCAGGTGAGGGCGATGATCAGGGCCAATGAGGGCGTTGGCGCGTTTTTGCGTATTATGCTGCCCATGGTGAGTAGCGTCTCTGAAGTTGATGAAGCAAAAAAGCTCATTTCCAAGTGCTACCGTGAATTGCTTGAAGAAGGACGAAAGGTCGATATGCCCGCGGTCGGTGTGATGATCGAGGTGCCGTCGGCGGTTTATCAAGCCAGGGACATTATTAAGCGCGTCGACTTTTTGTCTGTTGGAAGTAACGATCTTATCCAGTACATGCTCGCCGTCGATCGAAACAATGCGCAAGTTGCAGAGCTCTATCAAGAATATCACCCTGCTGTATTAGGTGCACTGAAGCAAATTGTTGAGGCGGCGCATGGTGAGAATAAGCCGTTAGGTATTTGTGGCGAAATGGCGGGTAATCCATCGGCTGCGATATTACTCACAGCCATGGGTTACGATGTGCTTTCGATGAACTCTACCAATCTTCTCATGGTAAAATTAGCCATAAGAACTTTCGATTTGGCGAAGGCAAAGCGCATCCTGAATAAAGTACTGAAGATGGATGATGCCAAAGAGATTAAACTATACGTCGACGGCCAGATGCGAAAAGCCGGTCTCGGAAAGATCATCAGAACCAACTAGCACCCTGAGTGTTCAATTTAAGTAGTCGAGAAAAATATGTGGCATTACCCCCAGTTTGATCCCGTGGCAATAAGTCTGGGGCCAGTGAGCATTCATTGGTATGCCTTAAGTTATTTGGTTGGAATATCACTGGTTTGGTGGCAGCTCGGTCAGCGAAGTCGTAAGCATAAGTTAGGGTGGAGCGAAGAACAGATATCGGACATGGTTTTCTACAGCATGTTTGGCATTATTCTTGGTGGTCGTATCGGCTATATGGCGTTTTACGGATGGCAGGGCATTATTGATGACCCATTGCGTATCCTGAGGGTCTGGGAAGGGGGTATGTCCTATCATGGTGGCATGTTAGGAGTTTTCCTTGCGATGTACCTCTACGGTCGAAAGATTGACAAAACTTTTTTCCAGATAACAGACTTTATTGCGCCGAGCATTCCCATTGCGCTTTGTTGCGGAAGAATAGGAAATTTTATTAATGGAGAGTTGCCTGGTCGAGTTACCGAGGTACCATGGGCTGCCATCTACCCAGGAGATATTGTCGGTCGACACCCGTCGAGTTTGTATCAGGCTCTCTTTGAAGGTCCGATTTTATGGTTAGTACTATGGCTGTTTAGTCGTACTTCAAGACCAAGAATGGCTGTCTCGGCAATGTTTCTGATTGGTTATGGTTGCCTCAGGTTTGGTTCAGAGTTTCTGAGAGAACCTGACAGGCATCTGAGTTATATTGCATTCGATTGGCTGACCATGGGTCAATTGCTATCAAGTCCGATGATTATCATTGGGCTTGTTTTTTTATACGTTAGTTATCGTCGTTCAAAAGGTAAAAGCTGAATATGATCATCAAGCCAAGGATTAAAGGATTTCTCTGCACAACCTCTCACCCAGTGGGTTGTGAGAAAGATGTCGTTTTGCAAATTGCCCACGTTAAGCATCGCGGTGTTGTTGAGCATGGTCCGAAGCGCGTGCTGGTGATTGGCGCGTCCGGTGGTTATGGCTTGGCAACACGCATCAGTGCTGCTTTTGGTTCTGGTGCTTCGACCATCGGTGTCTTTTTCGAACGTCCCTCGGTGAAAAACAGAACGGCATCACCCGGTTGGTACAAGTCTGCGGCATTCACGAAGCTGGCCGAAGAAGAAGGGCTCTATGCAAAAAATCTGAATGGTGATGCGTTTTCTGAAGAATTGAAGGCAGCGACAATTGCGCTCATCAAAGCAGACCTCGGTCAGGTCGATATGGTTGTGTATTCGGTTGCGGCACCGGCTCGGCAGGTGCCAGGTGGAGAGTTGGTTCGTAGCACACTAAAACCTATTGGTGAGCCGTTCGAAGGCTCGACGATTGATATTAACAGCTCTGAAATACGGTCCATTGCGCTTGAGCCGGCGAGTGTAGAAGAAGTTAACGATACGGTAAAAGTGATGGGTGGCGAGGATTGGGAGTTGTGGATAGCTGCGCTACTAGAGGCAAATGTTTTAGCAGAAGGATGCATCACAACGAATTACACCTATCTTGGTAGCGAAGTAACCTGGCCTATTTACTACCACGGCACAATTGGCAAAGCGAAGGAAGACTTGGATCGAGCTGCACTCGCCTTGCGAGAACCAATGGCCTCGGTTAATGGTCACGCGTACGTTGCGGTCATGAAAGGTTTGATGACCCAAGCTGCTTCAGCGATTCCGGGAATGTCTGTCTATCTGTCGCTTCTATTTAAGATTATGAAATCTAACGGAACACACGAGGGGTGTATTGAGCAGACGACACGTCTGTTTCTTGAACGACTATTTACCGGCGACATTAATGATCTGGCGCTCGATGAAAAAGGCAGAATACGTCTTGACGATTGGGAACTGACACCAGAGGTGCAGGATCAGGTCAAAGCGCTTTGGCATACGGTATCGGAAGAGAACTTGAATGAAATTTCGGATTTCGCCGGTTATCAAGCAGCTTACTTGCAAATGCATGGATTTGGATTTGGTGAGGTTGACTATGAAGCAGAAGTCGACCAGGTGGTTGAGATGTCTTTGGCTTTTGGTGACTAATCACTATCCTGTCCTGAGCAATTGTCCGAGCGTTAGTAGACATCACTCACAGATTTTTCATCCAGTGCTTACTTTGATTTTAACCTAAGCAGCTAAAATCATGGCATGTCAATTTTCAGCGCCGCCGCATCAGTTTCTCGTTACTTAGAAAACTGTCATTTCCTTGTTAGGGCGATTTACTTCCCAAGGGTTTGCGCCTATTTGATCGCGACGTCGATTACTTTCTGGGGAGTGGACCTGCGCGGTCTGAGTATCGAGCAGGCTGGCCTGCTGTTTTTTTTACTGTCTTATCCGCACATTCAACTCCTGGTCGTTTCCTTATGCTTTAACCATGAGGTCGGTGCTAGAAGGTCGATGCTTTTCGACGGGTTAACGGTGGGCATCCTGATTGTTGCCAATCATTATCACTTTATTGCATCTATGAGTTTCCTCGCCTCCCTGACGATGAGCACACTGATCATTGCAAGGTTTCCCGTTGCGCTGGTGAATGTCACCGCCGCGTTGCTCGTCTGTGCTGTTGGATATTGGCTAGGCACTGATTCCGGTCTGATCTCTATGTGGGACGGCAAAGAGACTGCCGCCGCAGCGTTAGTGTTGCTTTACAGTGCGCTAGTCGCGGGACTTGGTTTTCGAACTACCAAGTCACTAGGGGAAAAAGGAAAACAACTTTCAATGATGAGTGACGAGATCATGACCATATCGAATAAGTTGCGTCGTTATGTTTCCCCACAGATCTACTCTCGCATCGCAGATCAAGAGAAGCGAACTGCGAGATCAGGAGGAAACGCTTTGGTTGAGCGTGCTAACGAACAAAGTGCCCGTAAGTGTTTGACTGTTTTTTTCTCGGATATCGAAGGATTTACAGCGCTCATGGACAACCTCGAAGAAGAAACGGTAACTCGGATTTTGAATGAATACCTAAATGCTATGGCGGAAATAGCTATTGAGCACGGTGGCACAATCGACAAGTTTATGGGTGACGGCATTATGGTTTTCTTCGGTGACCCTTCAACAAGTGGAAGAAGCGGTGACGCGATGGCCTGCATCAAAATGGCTTTGGTCATGCGAGAGAAAGTCAGCTTATTGAGAAAAAAGTGGAGCAGCGAAGGCATCTTCAGTGAATTGCATGTCAGGATTGGCATCCACACGGGATATTGCACCGTAGGAAACTTCGGTTGTGACAGTCGGATGGACTATACCGCGGTCGGTAGTGCGGTAAACCTTGCCAGTAGACTTGAGGGAAAAGCATCGCAGGACGGCGTTTTGATCTCCGGAGACACCTATCAGTTGGTGCGCGATCAGATTCGAACGCGCGAGCGTGACCCGGTCTTTCTGAAAGGGATTAATAGGCGTGTTGAAGCGCACGATGTTTTGGGTTTCTCAGAGCAAAAAGAGAAGCCGATAGAACGGCAATCCGCAGGTTGCTGCATAATACTCGACCCCTCATTGATGCACGCTGGGCAGGTAAAAACGATGCTCAGAGAAATGATCGATACGATAGAAGCTATCGAAAACCGGCGTTCGGAGAAGAGCGAAATGTTACGGATATTAAGTCAGACGGGCAGATAAAACATATGGGTAAAAAATCAGAGTCTTGGTTATCGATCCATGTATAATTTAGCGCTTTTTCAGATACTAAAAACCTAAAGGCAACTAGCTATGGACGATGTCCTGCACAATTCTGCATTTCTCAAAGCGTGTCGGGGCGAAGCAACTGATTTTACGCCAATATGGCTAAATCGGCAGGCAGGACGCTATATGCCCGAGTATCACCAGGTAAAAGGTGATACCAAGAGTCTCGATTTTTTCAAAACGCCTGAGCTAGCGGCAAAAGCAACCTGCGATGCGCAGCGTATACTTGGGGTTGATGCTGCCATCATGTTCGCTGATTTACTGCCGATACTTGAACCCATGGGAATGAAGCTGGATTACATCCCGGGTTTCGGACCGAATTTCGAAAATCCTGTTCGTACTCATGCAGATATAGACAACCTGAGGGTTCAGCCTGCAAAGGAGTCTATGCCCTACATCCATGATGTCATCAAGCTGATACGTGCTGAGCTGCCAAAGGATATTCCTTTGATAGGGTTTGGTGGAGCGCCTTTTACCTTGGCGTCTTACGCTATTGAAGGCAAGGGTTCGCGAAATTATGTCTTTGTTAAGCAGATGATGTATGGAGACGCCGGTGCATGGCACGGGTTGATGGAAAAAATCACGGACACTGTGATTGACTACATGAACTACCAGATAGATTCAGGGGTTCAGGCCGTTCAGTTGTTTGACAGTTGGGTCGGTACTTTGTCACCTTCGGATTATCGGGAATATGTCATGCCTCATAGCCAGAGAATGATGAAAGAGATTACCGGCAGAGTGCCAGTGATACACTTTGGCACAGGTAATCCCGCGTTGGCACCGCTGATGGCTGAAGCAGGCGGTGATGTGCTTGCTTTGGATTGGCGAACACCGTTACTTGAGACTTGGAACGCAACTGGTGTGAAGTCAGTGCAGGGTAATATGGACCCCATCATACTTTGTGCAGATAAAGCTTCGGTTAAGCGTAAAGCTAAGGAAGTGCTTGATGAAGTGGATGGCAGGCCTGGTCACATCTTTAATCTCGGACACGGGATTATCCCTGAAACGCCAGTAGAGAATGTTAAGGCGTTGGTTGACTTTGTACATGAGTACTCCGCCAGGTAAGCCAGCTCTTATTATAGCTGGCTAAGATCTCTCACTGCGCCTTTGTCTGCGCTTGTCGTAAGCGCTGCGTAGGCTTTAAGTGCAGCGGAGACGACGCGACTACGCTTTTCCGTTGGTTTCCATGCGTCAGCCCCTTTTGCTTCCATTGCTGATCTTCTTTCGGCAATGACCTCCGGTGTGACGTTCATGTGAATCGACCGATTGGGAATATCGATTTGTATCTCATCACCCTCTTCAACGAGGCCAATCAAACCGCCTTGTGCGGCTTCGGGCGAGACGTGCCCGATAGAGAGACCTGAGGTCCCTCCTGAGAATCGACCATCGGTGAGCAGTGCACAGGCGGCGCCAAGCCCCTTGGATTTGAGATAGCTGGTAGGGTAGAGCATCTCCTGCATGCCGGGACCACCTTTTGGTCCTTCATAGCGAATGACGATCACGTCGCCCTCGGTAATTTTATCAGCAAGAATAGCGGCGACTGCCGAGTCCTGACTTTCGAAAATTTTTGCCGGACCTGAAAATTTCCAGATTTCTTCGTCTACGCCGGCTGTCTTCACTATGCAGCCATCCTCTGCGATATTTCCGAATAGCACTGCAAGGCCGCCTTCTGTCGAGTAGGCGTGCGCCATATCACGAACGCATCCGTTACTTCTGTCAAGGTCCAGATCGTCGTATCGGGTTGCTTGGCTGAATGCTTGTTGCGTCGGAATACCCGCGGGCCCGGCGCGATAGAATTCTGCGACGTGTGCGTCCTTGGTTATTTTCACATCCCATTTTTCTAAGGCATCTGCCATTGTGGCGCTGTGAACAGTTCTTCCAGATGTGTCTATCAGACCACCTCGATCGAGCTCTCCCATAATTGCCATCATTCCTCCCGCGCGATGCACGTCCTCCATGTGATAGGTATCAACCATGGGGGCTACTTTGCAAAGATTGGGCACTTGACGGGAAAGTCTGTCGATATCACTCAGGTCAAAATCAATTTCCCCCTCCTGTGCGGCTGCCAGAAGATGAAGTATCGTATTCGTAGAGCCTCCCATTGCGATATCGAGTGACATGGCATTTTTGAAGGATCTAAGGTTGGCTATATTGCGGGGCAGAACGGCTTCATCGTCTTGCTCGTAGTAGGCTTTTGTAATTTCGACAATTTTTCGGCCGGCTTGCAAAAAAAGTTGTTCTCTGTCGGCATGCGTCGCCAACATGGAGCCGTTACCCGGCAGCGAGAGCCCCAATACCTCGGTGAGGCAGTTCATTGAGTTTGCAGTGAACATGCCTGAACAGGATCCGCAGGTTGGACATGCGGATCTTTCATAGTCTTCCACTTCAGCATCTGACATTTGTTCATCTGCAGCAACGACGATGGCATGGATCAGATTGGTATTGTGATTTGCCAAGCGTGTGCGCCCAGCTTCCATGGGACCACCCGACACAAATATCGTTGGAATATTCAAACGTAGTGAAGCATTTAGCATGCCCGGTGTGATTTTGTCGCAATTCGAAATGCAAACCAGTGCGTCAGCACAATGCGCATTAACCATGTATTCGATTGAATCTGCGATGATGTCTCTGGAAGGTAAGCTATAGAGCATGCCGTCGTGCCCCATAGCAATGCCGTCGTCGACAGCAATAGTATTGAACTCTTTTGCAACACCACCGGCTTTTTCAACCTCGCGAGCGACAAGTTGACCCATATCTTTTAGGTGTACGTGTCCAGGCACAAATTGTGTAAACGAATTTGCGATAGCAATAATCGGTTTCTGAAAGTCGTCGTCTTTCATGCCGGTAGCTCGCCAAAGCGCGCGTGCGCCCGCCATATTTCGACCGTGGGTTGATGTTTTTGAGCGATATCTGGGCATTATTGGGTCCTGGCTGTATTAGTTCAGCGTTTTTGCAAGTAGCTTTGAATTGCGTTGATAGTTGTAAAGTGACTTTCTGGATTCAGGTAACACATCGAGTGATTCTGAGTTGAATCCGCGCTCCAGAAACCAGTGTACCGCTCGAGTTGTTAGAACGAACAGGGTTTTGAATTTTTGTTTCTTTGCCTTTGCCACTATTTCGGCAAGCAGAAGTTCGCCTCGATTATCGTCCCGATAATCGGGATGAGTTGCCAGGCAGGCAAGTTCACCGATGTTGTCGAAAGGGTATAGGGCGGCGCAACCGACAATCATGCCGTCTCGCTCACACACGGTGAAAAGATGGTGCTCTGACTCAAGCAGTTCGCGAGAGCGTTTTACAAGTACTCCCTGTTCTTCAAGTGGAGAGATCAACTCTATAATGCCCGGCACATCCGCAGGGTTTGCTGGGCGAATTTGCTCGTAGCTTTCCCTGATTATCTGAGTGCCAGCGCCGTCTCTTGTATAAAGTTCCTCAAGCAAGGCACCGTCGTACTGATAACTCAACAAATGACATCGGGAGACACCCTGCTGACAAGCTGTTCTGGCGAGTTGCAATTCATCAAACTGTTTGTACTCAGGTTTATTAAGCTGGTCGATTGAGAGTTCGCTTATCGGTGCTCCGGTTTGATCCGGTATGCCGTTCTGTTCGGTGAAGAATATGAGTTTTGTTGCACCCAGTTCAATGGCGATAGTTGTCGCCATTTCCGTTGAATGCATACAGAAGACCTCTCCTGAAAGTGAATATCCAATCGGCGGGATCAGTACAACCGAAGACGCCAGTTGATGATGAATAGCATCGGTAGTGACGTTTCTAACAGTTCCGGTATGGTGATAGTCGGTGCCCTCTATCACGCCAAGCGGTTTTGCTTTGATGAAATTCCCGGATGTTACTAGCAGGTCAGATCCGTGTTGGGGACTATTAATCAGACCCATGGACAGCCTGGCTTCCAGTTCTGACTTGAGTCTGCCGATGACTTCTTGCGCCAGAGGAAGTTGCTCTGGCTTCAGCACACTTTTGCCTAATTCAAAATCCGTGGCGGAATTGTCGCCTGCAGTCAATAATCGCTCACGAATTTCACCCGAGGCACCGAAGACCACGACAAGCCGGACACCAAGGCTGTTGAGTAGCACGATGTCACTTACGACATTGGGGAAGTTCTCGTGGCTCAGGGCCTCAGATCCAAGATGCAACACAAAGGTTTTGCCTCTGTGTGCATTGATATAGGGAGAGGAATCTCTAAACCACTTTACATGGGATATATTGTCAGTCATGGCTATTGTTCACTGTGTACTGAGATTTTGATTAACAGTACTTATCAATCAGACCTCTTAGTATAACAATACTTGGATCAAGTTGGTCCAATGCGAGAAATTCATTTGGCTGGAGAGCCGAGTCAATGGATTCGGGGCCAAGAACCACGGTTTCCATACCCAGAGCCGTCAGAAATGGTGCTTCAGTGGCAAGCGCACACGCTGTGCGGTGGCAACCATCCCTTCGTGCGTGTTCTTGCCCTCGCGTTCACTAGCGGTGGCCCTGCAGGAAAAAGCTGTTCTCTGATTTGCGAAACAGTTGCTGGGTAGCCGCAGATAGCTTGTATCTCGGTCAAGCTAAGGTCGAAAAATACGGCAGCAAGCGCGCGGGATAAACCATCTTGGCACTGACTTGGCACTGACTTGGCTCTTGGATGCTCAAGCGATTTTAGGCTGTATCGTGTGAATTTTTGTTAACCAAAATCCTTACAATTCTTTCGTCTCCCTGATGTGCCGTAGTGTCGATTAACGTGTAAGCTATTAAAGGTAGATGCCGGTTGAGCGACCGGATGCCGGTAAATTGTGATCGCTAAACCGAGACAACCAATGGTGACAATTCAGGAAGTCAAAGATTATAGGCCAGATATCACACTGAACCTTCGTAGTGTACTCAATGATCTGGTCGCCGATGGCAGACTCTCAACCTCTGATGCGGAAACCCTGAGTTTGAGGAGCCGAACCAAAGATCAACTTAAGTGGCATCCCATAGAACTTATTGCAGAACAGGGGCCGGCAGATCAGCAGAACCCGGCCAAGAATCTTGATCTTGAAACGCTGACGCATTGGCTGTGTGAACGCGCCAAGCAACCCTACAAGCGAATAGACCCGCTGAAAGTTGATGCCACAGTTGTGACGAAAGTGATGTCTGCGGAGTTTGCAAGGCGCCACGAATTACTGGCATTGGAAGTGCGGGATGATGAGGTGATCATTGCCTGCGCGCAGCCCTATGTGTTCGGATGGGAAGCGACAATTATGCAGTCGCAGCCAGGAAAAGTGTTAACCCGCGTCATCGCAAATCCTGCGGATGTTCGTCGATATACCAACGAATTCTACCAGATGGCGAAATCCGTCCGTAAAGCAAACGCACAGGGTTTGAACACCAGTTCCTTGTCGAACCTTGAGCAGATGCTAGAACTTGGCCACATCGACGCCATGGAAGCCAATGATGCTCATGTGGTTAATATCGTGGACTGGTTACTGGGTTATGCGTTCACCCAAAGAGCGAGCGACATACATCTTGAGCCGAGACGAGAGAAAGGCCGAATTCGATTCAGAATTGATGGGGTCTTACACCTGGTTTACGAGTTACCCTCATCGGTGATGACAGCTGTGATCAGTCGGATAAAAACGCTGGGAAGAATGGATGTCGCAGAAAAGCGCAGACCTCAGGACGGGCGTTTAAAGACAAAAACTCAGGATGATCATGAGATTGAACTGAGATTGTCGACACTACCTACCGCGTTTGGCGAGAAAATGGTGATGCGGATATTCGATCCTGACATATTGCTGAGGACCTTTGAGCAGTTGGGACTTGCGGATGATGATTTTGACCGCTGGCAGGGTATGGTTAAAAACCCAAGTGGCATTGTGCTTGTGACGGGACCCACGGGTTCGGGTAAGACGACCACGCTCTACTCCAGTTTGAAGCAACTGGCGACAGAAGACGTGAACGTTTGTACTATTGAAGACCCGATAGAGATGGTCGAGCCTAGCTTCAATCAAATGCAGGTGAACTCGAATATCGATCTGCATTTTGCCGATGGCGTTCGAGCGCTATTGAGGCAGGATCCGGACATTATTATGGTGGGAGAGATCCGGGACCTAGAAACAGCAGAGATGGCAATTCAAGCAGCGTTGACGGGTCACTTGGTGATATCAACGCTGCACACAAACGACGCTCCCCTTGCAATTACGCGACTACTTGAATTGGGCGTTGCGCCTTATTTGATAAAAGCAACGGTTTTGGGCGTGATGGCACAACGTCTGGTGCGCACGCTTTGCCCGCATTGTAAAACTTTGGGCGATAGTGACCCGGATGTATGGAAAACATTGACGACACCGTGGAAAATGAAGTTACCTAACAAGGTCTACCAGCCTGTCGGTTGCTTGGATTGTCGGGAAACCGGGTTTATCGGTAGACAGGGAATTTATGAGTTGTTGCCACTGACTGATGGTATCAAGCCCTTGATAAATACTGGCGTCGATATCGGTAAACTACGCAGATCTGCGATGAAAGAAGGAATGAAAACTCTGAGATTGAGCGGAGCAATGAAAGTGGCAGCGGGTATGACGACCGTCGCCGAAGTGTTAAGAGTTGCACCTTTTTCAGGTACGGAATGATTAATTCTGCTTTGGTCGCCGAGCTCGGCGAAGACGTCTCTAAATACATCGATAAACATTGTCGTGACAACGAAGCCGAGCTAGTGGAGCAGTTCAAATTTGTTTGCTATCTCAGCAAATACGTTTACAACTGTCTGCAAATTGATCCTGAGCTTGTTCATGAGCTGCTCGCATCAGGAGATTTGCAGAGGCAATATGACCGCGATGACTACCGTTCGGTCTTTGCGCATGTAGACCTTGAGTCCATCGACTTCAGGCTGCGCAAAGTGCGTCGTAGGGAAATGATTCGGATCATCTTTCGCGACCTGACAAGATCGGCCAGCCTAAATGAAACGACAAACGACCTCTCAAGCCTGGCGGAGGCCTGTCTTAACGCTGCGCACGATATTCACTATCGAGCCAATTGTCTGAAGTATGGGGAGCCGAAAGGCGACGGTACAGGTACTGTTCAGAAAATGACGATACTGGCGCTTGGGAAACTGGGTGCTCGAGAGCTGAATGTTTCTTCTGACATTGATTTAATTTTTTTCTACGATGAGCCCGGTTTAGCCGTTTCTCCAGTCGGCAAGGAGCTGAGTAACCAAGAGTTTTTTCTGCGCACGAGTCGACACATCATAAAGTCTCTGGACGAGGTAAGTGCCGAAGGATTTGTTTTTCGGGTGGATATGAGACTTCGACCCTATGGTGAAAGTGGTGCGCTCATTCTTAACAGCGTCGCGATGGAAAAGTATTTTTATGAGCAGGGGCGTGATTGGGAGCGCTACGCTTTTGTAAAAGCGCGCCCGGTGGCGGGTAACATTGAACAAGGAAAAACGTTTCTTTCATGGTTGAAACCTTTTATCTATCGACGACACCTAGATTATGGCGCGCTGGAATCTCTCCGTGAAATGAAAGGGCTCATCGATACCCAAGTTGAAAACAAGCAGCATTATCATGATTTGAAGTTGGGACCCGGAGGCATCAGAGAGGTAGAGTTCATTACACAGGCGCTCCAGTTAATCTGGGGAGGTCGTCATCCGGAGCTCCAGACGCCGGAGATCGACTTAAACCTGAATGCACTTGCGTCGCTTAAATTTTTGCCCGAAGGAGAAGTCAGACAGCTGCTAAATGCTTATGAATTTCTGCGAAATAGCGAGCACGCCATGCAAGCTGAAAACGATCGTCAGACCCAGTTGATTTCAACCGAACCGGCGTCGCGCTTCCGACTTGCAGTGGCGATGGGTTACGCTGATTTCGATGCTTATCATGCCCAGTTAGAGACTCACCGTGGTCTTGTCCGTGGCGTTTTTTCGGGATTAATGACAGCAAACAGCGCAGAGAAACAAGCGCAGGTTGAGGGGAACCTATTCTGGTTTTCTCTTTGGCGCGATCCTTCATCGAATGATTCCGTCAGGCTGCTCGCCACTGTGGGGTTCGAGGATGCGCAAAGAACATCAAAACACTTGAGCGATTTTTCACATAAGTTGCAGAAACACGACTTGCATGAATTGAGCAAGTCACGGGTCAATCGACTGATGCCAATATTACTAAGTCTGGTGGCAAAGGAGTCGCAGCCGGAGATCACGCTGGATCGCCTGTTACCCCTTATTGATACGATAACCCGT
This sequence comes from uncultured Gammaproteobacteria bacterium, assembly GCA_913050215.1. Classification (GTDB taxonomy): domain Bacteria; phylum Pseudomonadota; class Gammaproteobacteria; order Pseudomonadales; family Azotimanducaceae; genus UBA4582. The sequence continues at coordinate 6,715 of CAJXBG010000003.1, read as the reverse complement.
CGAAGTACTTACGTGTCCTTTCTACTTGAAAACGGTGATGCGTTAAAACGTTGCGTTCATCTGTGTGCGATGAGTGATTGGATTTCAACGCGCCTCTCGGAATTTCCAGTTTTACTCTACGAGCTGACGGATCGACAAATTCATGACGTGGTGCTTGAAAAGGCGCAACTCGAGCAGCAGCTAAAGCATCGGCTAGAAGAGGTAGAAGAGAATGATCTTGAACTGCAGATGGACACCTTAAGGCAATTCAAGAGTAGTGTTGTTCTGCGGATTGCGGCGCTTGAATTGCTGGATGCGCTGCCATTGATGGAAGCGTCCGGAGCATTGAGTCACGTCGCGGAAGTGATTCTAGACAGCGTTGTTGCGCTAACGTTTGACCAGCTGGCGATCAAGTTTGGCGAACCCTGCAGTTCTGAGGGTCAGGCGCTGGGTCTGGGTTTTGGTGTCGTTGCCTATGGCAAGCTTGGAGGGCAAGAGCTCAGTTATGGATCTGATCTCGATTTAACGCTGGTTCACGATGTTGATCTCAAGGGTGAGACGAATGGAGCCAGGCAGCTGGAAAATAATGTTTATATCAATCGATTCGCTCAGAGATTCATCCATATATTGACTAGCTATACTCAGTTTGGCGTACTTTATGAGGTGGATCTTCGTCTGCGACCGGGGGGCAACAAAGGGCCCTTGGTGAGTACCTTAACCGCTTTCAGGCGTTATCAATTTGAAGAGGCCTGGATTTGGGAACACCAGGCGTTGGTCCGAACTCGCTTTGTTGCGGGAGCTGAAAGTATACGCACGCCTTTTCAGTCAATCCGCGAAGAGATATTGCACCAGAAACGTGATGCTGTTGAATTACGCGATGCAGTGGTGAAAATGAGAGACAGCATGCGGGCGCATCTCTCGAACGTCAGCGGTGACGGTTTTAGAGCAAATGCGGAATCGGAGCTAGAGGCGGCAAAATTAGAGCGTATGTCTGGGGTCAGTATGACGGGCTTCGACCTCAAACATGACCTAGGTGCAATTGTTGATATTGAATTCCTAATTCAATTCAAAATGCTTAATTGGGCCCATAAACACCCTCTTTTGACCCGCTGGACAGACGTGATGCGTCAGCTTGATGACCTTGAGCTACACCAGATTGTTGATGAAAGAGAAAAAAAACTACTGCAGCAAGCCTATCTCTCTTATAGAGCAGCGGTCCATTATCAGTGGTTGGGTGGGCAAATTATATCTTTCGAAAAATTGAACGAGTTTCGTCAGCAAGTGATGAAAGTCTGGCAGGACCACCTAGGTAACTGATCTTTCAACGTATCTGGCGATTGTCGGTTATGCTAACCGGTGAAACTTACCCCCGTGTCAGTGTAAACTACAAAATTCTTAAATTTAAAAGGTTATAGGCAATGTCTGCAGCATTTGATGACAGAGATGGTGTCATTTGGATCGATGGTGAATTGGTGGATTGGCGTGACGCAAAAGTCCACGTGCTAACGCACACATTACATTACGGTTTAGGAGTGTTCGAGGGTGTGCGTGCCTATTCCACGGATAAGGGTCCTGTCATATTCCGGCTTGACGATCACACCAATCGACTGTTTCGTTCTGCACACATACTCAATATGGAAATGCCCTTCACCAAAGAGCAAATATCCGAAGCGCAGAAGTTGGTGATTCGTGAGAACAATCTGGACGAAGGTTACCTTCGCCCCATGTGTTTCTATGGGTCAGAAGGTATGGGATTGCGGGCCGAGGGATTGAAGACGCACTGCATCATCGCTGGTTGGGAATGGCCTAATTACATGTCGCCTGAAGCAACCGAGGAAGGCATTAAAGTTCGTACGTCCTCTTTTACGCGACATCACGTCAACATTACGATGTGTAAAGCAAAAGCCAATGGTAACTACATTAATTCGATGATGGCATTAAAAGAAGCGATTGATTCGGGTTGCGATGAAGCGCTACTGCTGGACAACGAAGGCTACGTGGCGGAAGGCAGTGGTGAAAATGTATTTCTCGTTCAAAACGGCCAGTTGGTCACGCCTGAACTCACATCCTGTCTTGAAGGTATCACTCGCGCCACGATTTTTGATCTGGCGGCAGAACTTGACTTGAAAGTAGCGGAGAGGCGTATCACGCGCGACGAAGTATACGTCGCCGACGAAGCATTTTTTACTGGCACCGCGGCGGAAGTCTTGCCTATTCGCGAGCTTGATGGTCGCATGATAGGCAGTGGGTCGCGTGGACCAATCACTCAGCGTTTACAAACAATGTATTTTGATCAGGTCAGAGGTAAACGCTCAGAACATCCGGAGTGGGGTGGTAATGTTTACCCAGAAGGAGAATCTAAAAAGGGCAACGCCGCTTGAGTTCAACACTGATCGTCGGTCCATCTTGGGTGGGCGATATGATCATGGCGCAGACGCTATTCAAGCGCTTGAAGTCGCAGAAACCTGATCAGCAGATTGATGTACTTGCGCCAAGAGCGAGTTTACCGATGGTCAGCCGAATGGCTGAGGTCTCCGGAATATTTGAGTTCGATGTCAGGCATGGAGAGCTTGGCCTTGCCTACCGACGATCGGTAGCAAAAAAACTTTCAACCGGCGGTTACGACCGAGCCATTGTGTTACCCAATTCGCTTAAGTCTGCGCTAGTGCCTTTTTTTGCCGGTATACCTACCCGTACGGGTTTTCGAGGTGAGTATCGATATGGGTTGATCAACGATATGCGTCTGTTGGACAAGCGACGTATGCCCCGAATGATTGATCGATTTGCTGCCTTGGCTGTGCTTGACTCGTCAGAGAACATGCTGCCAGTTTTTTCCGAATATCCAGAATTGAAGGTTGATGTCGACCAGCGTGAACGTCTGCTTGACCAGTTTAATCTAAGGACCCAGCGTCCAGTTGTTGGACTTTGTCCCGGTGCAGAATTTGGCGAGGCGAAACGCTGGCCTGAACAGCATTATGCTGCCCTTGCCGCCAAACTGGTTGAGAAAGGGGCGGACGTGTGGATTTTTGGAGGTAAGGCCGATGAGCCGGTCGGGCAAGCGGTGGTTGACTTCGCTTCCTTGACTGCTCGCAATCACATTGCTGATCTAACCGGTAAGACATCGTTAATTGATGTCGTTGACATCATGGGTCAATGCGCCTGCGTTGTGTCTAACGACTCTGGCTTGATGCACGTGTCAGCAGCAATTGGTTGTCACACGATTGTACTTTACGGTTCTACCTCACCTGACTTTACGCCGCCCCTGACCGAGCGAGTTGATATCGCGAACTTGTCGCTTGATTGTAGTCCATGTTTTAAACGTACTTGTCCGTTGGGACACATGGATTGCCTAAATAAATTGAATCCGGCTCAAGTGTTAGCGCTGGTCACACCGATTATCGAGGCGAGTTGATTTTATGAGAGTGCTGGTGATCAAAACTTCGTCTCTCGGTGATGTCGTTCACGCGCTTCCTGCGGTTACCGATGCAGCAGCTAACAGGCGAGATCTGCATATCGATTGGGTGGTTGAAGAAGCCTTTGCAGAAATACCGGCAATGCACCCAGCAGTAGAACGCGTGATCCCTGTATCTATTAGGCGCTGGCGGGATAACTGGATTGAAAATTTTATGGAGTTGGCCGCTTTTGTTGTCGATCTGAGAAAGCAGCGATACGATCTTATTGTCGATGGCCAGGGGCTGGTCAAGAGCGCCATTATTGCATGGTTAGCAAAGGGACCCGTTGCCGGGTTTGATGAAAAAAGCGCTAAAGAAAGTGTGGTTAGTCGGTTTTATTTGGACCGACTAAACATTACGCCAACCATGCATGCGGTAGAAAGGTTGAGGACGTTGTTTGCCTATTCGCTGGGTTACGAATTAAACGAATCATTACCCGTGTTTGGGTTGTTATGCGACCGGCCACAGAAAAAACAATTGTTTTTCCTTCATGGCACCACTTGGGAGTCGAAGCTATGGCCGGTAGAATACTGGAAGCAACTCGTTAACTTGGCCGAGAAGAATGGGTACGAAGTCGTTATGACGTATGGCAACCAAGTTGAACGTGATCGGGCGACAGAAATTGCAGAAGCTTCAGCGCGAGCCCGGGTGCTTCCTCCAATGGATTTGTCCGGCATCACTGAGGTGATTGCTGAAAGTAGCGGGGTTGTGTCGGTTGATACTGGACTTGGTCATCTAGCGAACGCTTTGGATAAACCATTGATCGCTTTGTATAGTGCGACTAGTCCTGAGTTGACTGGACCCTGCGGCACGAATCAGAAGGTCATTGCGAGTAGTAGTTTGGATTGCGTACCCTGTCTTCGACGTGAATGTCAGTATCAGCCTGGTAAACTTAATGAACGTCATCCACCTTGTTTTTCTGGTAGCACGCCGCAGCGGGTGTTTGAAAGTTTACAGGCGTTGATTAAAGCAGAGAAAATTGTCAAATGAGCCGTGTGAATCTTCGAGATGCAGAAGAGAGACAAGGGTCCGAAAATGGCGCTGCGTTTGTCGCGGCGGAACTGAAAATGCTTGCTGAAGGGCCTGATGACCTGTTTCCGGCACTTGATGCGCTTGAGGGTGAGGAGTATCGGAGAGTTAAAACCAGAAGAACTTTTCGTTTTGAGTTGTCCGATCAACGATATTTCGCCAAATTGCATTACGGGGTTGGGTGGATGGAAATACTGAAAAACCTTATCCAGTTTAAGCTGCCCGTTACCGGAGCAAGGAACGAACGTGATGCTCTCCAGCTGCTTGAACAGCGCGGCGTCCCTGTCCCAACTGTTGTGGGCTTCTCAAGCAGTGGATCCAACCCGGCGACCAGACAATCAAGCATTGTCACTAAATCCCTACTAAATACCTTGAGCCTCGAGGATTGCTGTCGGCAAAAGCTGGTTAATGTTCCGAGGAAGTACAATTTAATACCCGAGGTTGCCCAACTTACGCGCCGTATGCACGAAGCTGGTGTAAATCATAGAGATTGTTATATCTGTCATTTTCATCTCCAGCTCGAGGAGAAAGACCAGAAAGCACCGACGCTATACGTTATCGACCTGCATAGAGCCCAGATCAGGAAGCGCACACCGACGCGTTGGCGGGTCAAAGATGTGGGAAGTTTGTTGTTCTCTGCCGCTGAAGAGAACGCTTTGAAGGTTTCTGATTTGTTCAGGTTCATGCGGGCATACTCGAACAAGCCTTTGCGACAAACTTTATCGGAAGATCATGTGTTTTGGAGCAAAGTGCTGGTCCGGGCGCAGAAGTTGTACTTGAAGAATCACTCACAACTATCTCCTTTGCTGAGATAGTTCAAACAGGAAAACCATGACGGATATTTGGCAACTTTCCAACCCCTCAGAGTTAGAAGCTGAACAGTTTGAAAATCTGGAGCATGTGCTGGGCGCTGAGGGTGAACAAATAAACACCTCTGATATGAGTACGCTCGTTCGAGTTAAAGTGGGTGAATCAAAATATTATATTAAGAAATATCATCGGGGAGGCAGACACTTTCGACGCCGACTTGGTCGATCGAGGGTCCGGGCAGAGTGGGAAAATAGCCATTATTTTAGGCAGATAGGTGTTCCCACGGCCCGATTGGTGGCCTTTGGCGAGCGCAGAAAACCGTTTGGTGACCGAATTGGTGCGTTGGTAATAGAAGAGCTGGAAAATGTGCAAGATATGGCTAACGTTCTGAAGACTGGGTGCCACATGCAGCAAAATAAGGCATGGCTTGGACGCGTGACGCAAAAAATCGCAAAATATACTGCGATGTTACACGATAAAGGGTTTGTCCACGGCGACCTTAAATTGCGGAATATACTGGTTAATTTTGGTCTTGATCCTGAAGTTTATATCATTGACTGCCCCGATGGTTCGATAAAAAGCGGGATGCTTTTTGATCGAGGTGTTGTCAAGGATATAGCGTGTCTAGATCGGACAGCGAAAGAGTTTCTTTCCAGAACACAGAGGTTAAAGTTTTACAAAAACTACAAAAAAGTAGATAAGCTCAGTACCGACGATAAGCGCATGATCAAGCGTGTGCTCACATTTTTCGAAGGTAGATAGGTCTGAACGACTGGTTTCGATAGTAAAAATTTAGTCAATTTCTTTCCTTATCATGTTGCGCAAAATAACGGCCAAGCGGATGACATTGCAAAACATGGGCTTTTCGATAAACTAAATCGGCGGCAAACGTGTGAAAAACTATGGAAACTATTGCTAGACTCAAAGGATCACCCTCTCGCCATATTGCGGTGGGTGCAATGCTTGCCGTTTTTGTTTTCCAATTTATCGCGGCTCAGCATTTTCATGCTGATCTTATCCATATCGAAAATTGCTCTGAATGTTTGCTCGGAAATGATGATCCAGCAGTCACAACAGCGCGCCTATCTCTCCCCAAAACAGAATTTCTCAATGATTGCTGTGCAACTCCGCCGACGCTGGGCATCGTCGCTTTTGTTACTTTTGACAAGCTCAGCCGCGCACCGCCTCTCTCTTAAAGTCATCTAAAAAAATGATTAAAACATAGTAAATTTTCGCTGTGATCATTTTTTATTGAGAGACATAGGATGAAATGTTTCCCCTTATTCGTTATCAGTGGATTATTAACAGACATTCAATCGGGTATTTTCCACGCGAAGGCGGGTTCAATCTAGCAAATCAGAGGTGTCCAGATTTTTATGGTTGACCGAAGTCGAACTAAAATTGTATGCCACTCATGTAGCGTTTATCCTTGTTATAGTAGGCAC
>CAJXBG010000002.1 GCA_913050215.1 uncultured Gammaproteobacteria bacterium | reverse complement strand
CCGCTGAGGCTCCTATTGAAGAGACCGCTGAGGCTCCTATTGAAGAGACCGCTGAGGCTCCTATTGAAGAGACCGCTGAAGCTCCTTTAGAAGAGATAGCTGAGGCTCCTACTGAAGAGACCGCTGAGGCTTCTAATGAAGTGATCGCTGAGGCTCCTTTAGAAGAGATTGCTGAGGCGCCTATTGAAGAGACCGCTGAGGCGCCTATTGAAGAGATAGCTGAGGCGCCTATTGAAGAGATAGCTGAGGTGCCTACTGCAGAAGCGGCTGATGCTTCTGGCGAGGCGGTTGCTGAACAATCTGAGGATAAGAACGAAAGCGAAGCGATTTCAAGAGATCGGTAGTTAGACCCAGACTAACGACACCTGTCGTGGTGAACTGACTACCAGTTCAGGTGTAAAAGACGGGTTCGGTTTCAAGCGATACACCGAACCTGCTCTTGACCGCTGCAACGATTAGGCCTACTAAACCCTCTACGTCTGAATAATTCGCATGGGCATGGTTTGTAAGGACCAGAGCATGCTGCTCTGAAACCTTGGCACCTCCAACCCGCTTACCCTTAAGTCCGGCATGATCGATCAGCCTCGCAGCGGACAACTTTATTAGGTTGCCAGGCATATGCAGTCCCGTCACAGTCGGTTCGTTTAACTTGATCACCTCAAATTCAGACAGCGTGACTATCGGATTCTTAAAAAAGCTTCCGACATTGCCGATCTGCTCGGGGTCTGGCAACTTACGCTTTCGGATTCGGATTACAGCATCGCTAACAACTTTCGCGGTAAGCACCGATTCTGTTTCAAGCTCTGATTGTAGCTCGGGATAGTCCAATCGGGGCGTAAACTGTTCGGAAAGTTTCAGCGAAACATCAGTCACGACATACTTGTCTTTTGAGTCTTCCTTGAAAATGCTGGTTCGATAACCGAATTTACACTCGCTGACATCTAGGCTAAGGAAATCTAATGTTTGACGGTCAAGTACTGTTACAGCGGATATGACCGATTCAATTTCAACCCCGTACGCTCCGATGTTCTGAATAGGAGCGGCGCCCACGCTACCCGGTATCAGGGATAAATTCTCCAAACCGAACAAACCCTGGCCGAGGGTAGCAAGCACGACCGAGTGCCAATTTTCACCCGCTTTCACCTTAACAATATTGTCCGTTACTTCAATGCCACCTAGCATGACTCGAACAACCAAACAATTCAAAGAAGGGGCGAGAACAACGTTGCTTCCGCCGCCCAGTAGAAAGGCGTCAATTTTCCGCCTTTTAGCAAACAAGAGCGCTTCACGGAGATCCTCGCAGCTACGTGCCTCGAAGTAATACCTTGCGATAGAAGGCAAACCAAAGGTCGTAAAGGCAGCAAGTTGCTTGTTTTCCTCAATGAACAAACTTAGGCTGCCTCGTTCTGAAAAGGATAGTCTTAAGCGTCAGTTTCGACGACTAGCGCCAACACTTCTTGAAAAGCGTCCTCTGCCAACTTTTCCATCTCAGCATTAGAGCGATCCTGAATGGGATGTCCTACGAACACCTTAGATGGATCGAACCCAAGCGACCGGGCTTGACTTGCGGCAGCTTCAACAAACTCAGCCGATGCAATAAAACCACCAGGTATTCCACGTCGATCAAGGTCCATAATGTCATGCAAACTGCACGACGTACATGAACCTCAGTCAGCAAGCGCCTCAATAACTACGTCGCATTCCGTCGCTATTTGCTGTTTCAGTTCTGTTGGTGCTATACGGGTAAAAGTAGGCTTGCTATACCGTTTAGTCTGAATACCCTTTTGCCCTAACAAATCGTCAATCCGATCAAGAAAGATGTCTCCTCTCGGCTTTGAGATGTTAAGCAGCCCTACCGTCAGCCCATTGAGCGACTTAGGCTTGGGTAGTGGCATACGCCCATCCGGGTTAAGTTCAGCCGTCGGATCCATTAAAACCATCGTCATATCGAAACTCCTTCTCAATTAAAAACCTATCATTATTCATACAACTCGCGTTGCAATATTGCTACCTCTAGTGCCCAACTTTCACGGTGACTGGGACACTACCCATAGAACCGCTGGCGCCCCAGCCTGCAATAATCGCCGAAAACATACCTGCCCCGCCACCTGCGCGTACGATGTTTAGACCACCTGCCCTAAATTTCGGTACAACCTTATCGGCAAACTTATCCGGTAGCCCTTCCGCGATACCACCAGCACCCATAACTAATTCAGCCCCATCGATCTGCAACAATGACTCGAGTTCAGCTTTTACCCGCGTTTTACTCCACTCTGCGTCTCTAAAGACACGTTCATGTTCCGGCGTAATCACCAAAAATGCATCAGCTGCCATCACCATTTTAGGATGAGATGCCACACGTAAACCTGCGGCAAAGGAACGACAGAGTGACTCAGGCGTTCTCGATTTTTGATCAACAATTCCCTGCACACCATCTGCTGCGAATAGCGTCACCGTAGAATCTTGGCTATCGAAGCCTTTTTCCACCGAATAAGAGTCCCAGCAAGAATTAGTTTCGTCTTCGGCAAAACAGAACGTGTACTTACCAGGGTTACCTAGTGCGGCACGATCCACACCCTGCGGTTTACCACCCCCAACATTACGGATGACTAATTGTAGCGCCCGGCCAATCGTAGCATTAGCTCTGTTACCCTGGCCAAGGGCGTTACCTTTTGAGTTCATACCAATCGCTCTGGAAATCGGTCCATTAACAACAACCATAGGACCAGAGAAATACGTTGTCGCTAATAAACCGTGCATGCAAAACTCATCAAGCAGAGCAGCTTCAACCGCTGCCAGTACAACAGGCATGTATTCTGGTTTGCATCCAGCCATGACCGCGTTTACCGCAACCTTTAGCACGCTGCAGGGCGCGTAATCAGGGGGCACATTACCTATGATTTCACTAGGCGCCCGTCTAGTACCCTGAAGCATTTTCACAACTCTCAGCTCAGTTGGCGGTACTAGCGGCAAACCATCGCTCCAGCCACGGTCATAACACGCTTCAATTTCGTCCTCTCCATCCTCAATTGCCAATCTTCTAGCCTCAAGATCAGCGGAACCAAATTTTACGGCCAATTGATCGAGCATACCCGGGTCTAATGTTTTAGAGCCACATCCAGGCCTGAATGCAGGAAGATCTTCAAGAAAGTTGAGACCCGTTAGGCGTTGCCACTCGTTTCGGTCCCAGCCCTCTGTACGCTCCAGTTCCGTGAGTCCACTTTCATTCTCAAACTTCAACAAAGTAGGAACGGTTTCAAGTCTGTGATTAAAAGAATACTCGAGCTCAGTATCATCGATGACCGGAACGCCCGCAGGAAATTCAGGATTATCCTGTGAGTAGATGGTGATATCCAATTCATCGATCAACCTCTTAGTCAACGATGCTAACAGCCTACAGGTCTCACAATCTTCTTTTACTACAAGCACGTACTGCGACATTTCGCTACTTCTCCAGATAATCGATTGTTCTTTGCAAATCATCCGGCGTATCGATTCCCGCAGGAAATGATTCTCTCGCCTCGTCAGCAAATATTTTCTTGCCTGCAGCCAACGCTCGTAGTTGCTCCAGTTTTTCACTCTCTTCGAGCGCCGCAACGGGAAGCTTTATAAACTGACGGAGCGCGCCAACCCGATAGGCATAGATACCAATATGACGCTTGTAAACAATTTCAGAACTTAGCGTTTTTTCCTCGCCAGAAAAGCCATCCCTGTTCCAGGGCATAGGTGCACGGGAGAAATACAAGGCCTGTCCATGGTCATCCGTGACAAGCTTCACCAGATTGGGGTCAAAAAGCTCATCAATTGACAATATTTGTTCGTACAATGTACTCATAAAGCAGTCATTATCGGCGAGACATCGTGCAACCTGATTAATCGCTACGGGCGGAATCAAAGGTTCATCACCCTGAACATTCACGACAATTTCATCTTCCGCCATACCTTGAATCGCGGCAACCTCTTCAATTCTATCAGTGCCCGATTCATGCGTTCTCGCGGTCATTACCGCTGTACCTCCAAAGCGTTTAACCTCGTGAAGCACTCGCTCATCATCAGTCGCGACAATCACTCGGCGACAATCACTTTTCATCGCCTGATCATACACGCGGTGAATCATAGTTTTACCCAAGATATCGACCAAAGGCTTTCCAGGCAAACGGCTTGATTCGTATCTTGCTGGAATGACGACAGTAAAATCCATTAGCGATCTACTTTTTGTTCCGCACTCAACACTCGGGCCTCTTCCTGCAACATCACTGGAATGTCATCCCTGACTGGGTATGCAAGCCCACATGCGTAGCAAATTAGCTCAGCTTCCTGCTTTTTGTAGTCCAGCTCGCCATGACAAACCGGACACACCAAAATGCTCAGTAATTTTCCATCGACAGTCATATCTCTCTTCTCTAGCAGGTGGTTAAAAGTTTTTGTTGTAACTCATTATTAGGAGGCACACTGGCTTATCGATCAACATTCCTGATCTTGTCGAGGATGCGCTTTGTGACGTCACCTTCAAGCATCGCCTCAACCTTCAAATACCAGAAATCCTGGTGAATAAGCTCGGGATTCAAAAGCCGACATTTTACTGCATCTTTTTCAGTCATAATAATCGGCAAACTATCTCCAAACATCAGTTCTGAGATCTTAAACCAGTGGTGATCATCAAAATGATGCTCGATCACCTCGAACCCAAGCTCTCTCAGCGACCGGAAAAATCTGTCGGGATTGCCGATACCGGCAACGCCGTGAACGGTGCGTTGCATGCCATGTTCAGCGGCAGGTATTTCATCGCCGGTAATAACGTTTACAAGTGTAGTCGGCTGTAAATTCATTACACTGGGTTCTATCGGCAGATCAACCGCACCGTCACCATTCACCACGACCAGATCAACTTCCGTCAGTCTTGAAGGCGGTTCACGAAGCGGGCCCGCAGGTAAACACATACCATTGCCAAGTCCTTTCCGAGCGTCTACAACAGCAATTTCAATATCACGTCCAAGTGCGTAGTGTTGTAAACCATCATCACTGATAACGACATCGCAATTGTGCACAGCCAATAGATACTTTGTCGCAGCCACCCTATCTCGATCAACGACGACTGGCGTACCCGTGCGCCGCGCAATCATCACCGCCTCATCTCCCGACAAAGCGGGGTCAGTGAAACCTGTAACCTCCAAAGGATAAGTCGACGACGTCCCACCATAACCACGACTGACAATACCGGGATGGTACCCTGCTTCACTCAGTAGTCTTGCTAGCAATAATACAAGGGGGGATTTCCCTGTGCCGCCGACATTAATATTTCCTACAATGATCGTTGGTACAGGTGGCAGCCAGTGTTTCGATGCTGAATTTTGAATTCGATGTCGCCGAACCTTGGTCAAAAGGCTGAAAATCACCGACAATGGACTTAACACCCGCACCCATACTGAATCGTTATACCAAGCTTTCACCAAAGGATTAAAGTCCCCGGACAACCACGATCCCGATTCAGTGGGCGTTGCAACTGGCTGGATATCAAGTGGAAGAGGATGCGCCTTGGATACTGTTGTTTGATCCCCCGAGCCACCTACGTTATGTAGCGACGCGTAGTATTGTCCCCGAGTAAGTAACTCGGCATGACTTCCCTGCTCAACGATTCTACCTTGATCTAGTACAAGTATTCGGTCGGCTTTCTCAATTGTCGAAAGCCGATGGGCAATCACAACTGTGGTTCTATCTTTGGCTACTGCTTCCAGGGCTGACTGAATTTTTCGCTCGGATTCGGAATCCAAAGCAGAGGTTGCTTCATCCAAAATAAGCACAGGTGCGTTCTTAAGAAACGCCCTTGCTATGGCTAATCGTTGACGCTGTCCGCCAGAAAGCAAAACCCCGTCATCTCCTACTACCGTATCTATTCCATCTTCCAGTTCGCAGATAAATTCCCAAGCATAAGCCTTTCGAGCCGCTTCGATAATTTCCTCAGTGCTTTTACTCTCTAGATCTCCGTAAGCAATGTTTCTTCTCACGGTGTCGTTGAACAGCGTGACACTTTGGGTCACCAGAGATAGATGGTACCGGAGATTCTCCAGATTAATTTCATCAATCGGAATATCGTCAAGCAGAATCTCTCCAGAACTCGGCGTGTAGAATCTAGGTATCAGACTTGCTAGCGTGCTCTTACCGCTGCCCGACCGCCCTACCAGCGCAATGGTTTCCCCTGGCTTGACTGCAAAGCTGATATTCTTGAGAACGAGCGTTTTCTCCTCGCCCTCCTTGTTACTCCGCTGTTCCTCTGGGTCATATGAAAAAGAAACATCTCTGAATTCTAGCTTTCCGTCAACTCTGTCCAGGTTTCGTGCGCCGACATCGGGTTCAGCATTTTCATCGAACAGACTAAAAATATCCTCGGCTGCGGCTAACCCTTTCTGGATAGTGGAATTCACCTCAGACAACTGCCGGATTGGTTTTGCAAGCAATCCTCCTGCGGTAATGAACGCGATGATGTTACCACTGCCATCCATCGAGTCCACCAGGGTAGGATCGAGTACTAACCACACCAGACACGCTAACGCCATTGAAACAACCAACTGGATTACAGGCGTCGCGATAGATTGGGTTACAACCATCTTCATTGACTGACGTCTATTGTCATGACTGACGTTGTTAAAACGCTCGCGTTCATAATCTGTGCCGCCAAATGTTCTTACGACCCGATAACCTTGCACTGCTTCAGAGGCAACATGGGTGACATCGCCCATCGAGTCCTGAATTCTGCCGCTAATCTTTCGAAAACGTTTCCCCGCAAAATTGACAATAAACGCAATGAACGGTCCCACGAAAATGAAGATCAGTGTTAGCTTCCAGTTCAGGTAGAAGAGATAAGCCATATAACCTATCACGGTAAACCCTTCCCGGATGACAACCCGCACAGCATCGGTGGCTGCGCCCGTGACCTGCGTCACATGAAAAGTCACTTTAGCGACCAGATGCCCCATTGCACTCTTGTCGTAAAAACGACTCGGTAGCTTGAGCAGATGATCAAATAGCTCACATCTGAGCGTGTGAACAAGGTTTGTGCCAATATAAGTAATGAAGTAGTTTCCGATAAACGTACCCAAGCCTCTGCCGAGCACAACTAGCACAATAAAAATTGGAATGAGTGTACGGTTCAAAGTCTCTGGCTCACCAAAGTACTCGCGAATAAATGACCCGGCAACGCTGTCGGGAACAACACTTCGTCCTTCGAGAAAATCGATGATGTAGGCAATGAGTTGTACGAAACCAACGTTAGCAGCGGAATAAATAATGAACCCGAGCATACTTAGCAAGAATGCAGCCCAGTAGATGCTCACATACTTCAGCAGCCTGCCATAGACCTGTACATCTGATTTCGGCTTTGTGTGAGGTGATGCATCTTTACTCGCCCGATGGGCTTCAGGCTCAGTAGGGTCTTCAATTGATGAATTTGGTTCCATCATCGCGGAGCTACTAATTTTGCTCACGGAAATTCTTGGTCGTGATACTGAGATGACTAAAACCAAGCTGACCCGCGGCATCCATTGCAGTGACAACTGACTGGTGGGGCGTTGCCGAGTCTGCAGTAATGATGAGCGGTAAAGTGTTGTCTCCTTCACTGACTTTCTGGAGTGCATTTATCAGCGTTTTGAGCTGATTGTTAATAAGCGCCACTTCGTTGATTGCAAATTCACCCGAGCGGGTGATTGAAATTTCGAGGGTTCGCTCTGCCAGCTTGCCCGGGGCACCAGAAGCCTCCGGAAGATCAATGGATAACTGGGTGTCCTTTGTAAAAGTTGTTGAAACCATAAAAAAAATAAGCAGTAAAAAAACCACATCAATCAGTGGTGTCAGATTCACCTCAACTTCATTGCGTGTGTGTCTGGCAAATTTCAAAGTTACGAGCCTTTTATCTAACGTGCCATTTCAGGTTTTGGTGAGCGAGATTCAGCTTTCTCTGCATTTGCCCTGTCACCATTTAACACTTCAACCAACTTCAAGGCTTCCTGCTCCATGGTAATCACAAGCTCATCGACCCGGCGCTGAAAAAACCTGAAGAAAAACAGACTGGGAATTGCAACTGATAAGCCGGCCGCGGTTGTAATCAACGCTTCCGAGATACCTCCGGCCAGCACTGCTGCATTACCGGTGCCTTCAAGCTTAATGGCGGTAAACACCTTGATCATACCGATAACAGTGCCCAACAACCCCAATAAAGGTGTAACGGCAGCAACAGTACCAAGCGTATTCAGGTAGCGCTCCATTTCATGGACGACATGCCCGGCAACTTCCTCAATGCTCTCTTTCATCTGCTCACGGCCTCGCTTGTGGTTGCTAATACCAGCAGCAAGAATTTGGCCGAGTGGTGACCCAGCTCTGAGCTCACGGAGCTTTTTATTGTCCATTTCATTACTACGAATCCAGTTCCAAACCTGAACGAGCAGGTTTTTGGGGACAATTTGGGTTGCTCGCAACGTCCAGAATCGCTCGACGCAAATTGCAGCAGAAATAACAGAACATAAAAGGATTGGCACCATAAGCCAACCACCCGCCTGAACTAATTCAAACACAAGTTAGAATCTCCAAATCAAGACAGTGAAGTTGTTGGGCTACTCTACCACATACGCTTTAAAATACACCCTGATATCAATCAGGCAGCCCCAATTTATTGAGTAAAATCAACGTACTCCGAAGATTTTAGATAAGAAAGAATTCAAGAACCGACCCTCTGGATCAAGGTCCTGTCGAATTTCACAAAAGCGATTAAAACCCGTTAGAGAATCTGACAATTCCGCAGCCTCATAGTGATGCACTTTCCCCCAATGAGGACGCCCCTGATAGGCTCTAAAAATAGCTTCTGCCGCATCAAACAAAGGTGATGGGTCAATTGAGGCATCCTGATGGACCGAAATGGTTACCGTATCTCTACCAGAAGCGGAGCTGATCAGCATATCGTCTCCCTTCAAGGTTCGATATTCAACCGGCCATACGACTTCGGGGAAGTCTGTCTTCATCATCTGACGAATTTCTAGAAAGCACGCCCACCCTGCTTCCGCCGGAACTGAAAACTCCATTTCATTAAACTTATCTTCACGAGTGGAAGGAATAATGTGATAACTGGGCCCTACCTCCTCCCATTTGCTCGGTTTGTATGATTTTGTTTCCTCGGTCAGGTTGAGACTTTTCATCGAACACCTGTCTGACGCTGGCAGCCAGAAAAACTCCCAATTGCGATTGCTAGCGATAAGTGATTCTCGTTGTTCCGCGCACTCATCAACACTCGCTAACCAGTTACGCTCATGTAGATAATAGGCCGGGATCCCCCGAAGCGTCACTTCAGTGATTAACCCAAGCGTGCCCATTGAGACCCTCGCTGCCTGAAAATATTCGGGGCTAGAGGATTCGTCAATCGTTAGAATGTCACCCGAAGCCGTCACCATACGTAATCTGCTGACTTGACTAGGAATGTTCTGGAAGGCACTGCCTGTACCGTGAGTCCCTGTGCTGATAGCACCAGCAATAGATTGACGGTCTATATCACCCATGTTTTCCATTGAAAGCCCCAGATCCCAGAGTGGTTCGCCAAGTTCATGTAGCTTGGTACCGGCGCGAAATGTGGCTTCTCCTGTCGCACTGTTACTCGAAATCAGTCCACGATAGTTATCTAACGACACGAGATAATCGTCTGTCCAAAAAGGGACAAAAGAATGCGCCGACCCAATCGTTCTCACGGTTCTGTTTTCATTTTCGGCTTTGGCTAGCAGAGAAATGATTTCATCTTCGGAATTTGGTGTTTCCAACGCTAGCGCGTGATGCCGTTGCCGACCCGACCAGCTTTGCCACTCCAGTGTCACTGTTCTACCTCTCAATAATCCTGAATTTATCGACGAGACTACACGACAACAGCCTGTTAAAACAGATTAACGCCGCATCCCCGGGTAGATTCCCTACAAACGGTATTCGCTAGCTTAAAGCAACAATGACTCGTCGATACTGTGGAATAAGCTAGCAGAGTCGATGAGAGAATTGGCACTGAGACTCTTGACACCATAAACTTCAGCGGTGACGTTGTAACTCCTCTTGATTTTCTCGATCAGCAGATCAAAATCACCGTCGCCAGATAGCAGGACGATTGTATCGACGGATCTTGCAGCATCCATGACATCAATCGCTATGCCCACATCCCAATCACCCTTGGCAGACCCATCGCTCCTTTGGATGTAGGGCTTTAGACGCACCGTGAAACCAATGTGCTTCAGCGCATTTTGGAATTTTAGTTGCTTTGCGTCACCTCGATGAATGGCATACGCGGTTGCAGACACGATCTCACCCTCCGAGTCTATTTTATTCCAGAGCGCTCGATAATTGAATTGGCGTTTAAAGACGCTTTGAGTGGTGTAATAGATATTTTGGACATCAACAAAGATCGCTATACGATTCACGGTAATTTAACGATTTCCATTTACCGGGCGACTTTGAGTACCACCATCGCGACCACGACTGGGCGCTACGTTACCATTAACATTCCGGTTACCCGATCGTCGGTTTCCTCCGCGGGATCCTGAACTTTTAGCCGCGCCTTGAGCGCCACTATTCCCAAAATTACCGTTAGCCCGATTATCTGATTGGCGACTGCCGGCATAATTGCCTGGACTGTTACCAGCACTGTTGCCAGAACTGTTACCAGAACTGTTACCAGAACTGTTACTGGAAGCATTGCCGGGTTTGCCTCTTCGCCGAGACCGACGCCCCTGCCCTGTTGGTGCGTCACTCTCATTACGACTTTGCCGGCGCGCTTTTGGCCCAGATCGCTGACCACCGTGTGTTTGGCCGTCTTGATGTTCTACCCTTGGCTTCTTGGGTTTGCGTGGTTTGATCGGTCTGTGGTCTAGGCGAGACTCCGGCAGCACATGCTCGGGATCGAAGTCATCGATAATTTCCCGGGGCAGCAACTTTTGGATCAGCCGTTCAATATCGCTCAGTTGTTTAAACTCGTCCGCACTCACCAGGGAAACCGCTTCGCCGGTAGACCCGGCGCGACCCGTGCGTCCGATTCGGTGCACATAATCTTCGGGCACGTTGGGCAAATCGAAATTAACAACATGAGGTAACTGGTCAATATCCAGCCCCCGGGCTGCAATATCAGTTGCAACCAACACCCTGACGGCACCCTGTTTAAAATCTGCCAACGCCTTAGTCCGGGCACCCTGCCCTTTGTTACCGTGAATAGCCGCCGCGTTGATGCCTTTTTGTCCGAGTTGTTTGGTTAATTTGTTTGCGCCGTGTTTGGTCCGGGAAAATACCAGCACCTGCTCCCACTCATTATCTAGAATCAAGTGCGTCAACAACGCGGTTTTTTGCTTTTTGTCCACCGGGCAGACCCACTGCTTAACAGTAGGTGCGGCTGTGTTCCTAGGCGTAACAGATATCTCAACGGGATCATTTATCATCCCCTTCGCAAGCTGGCGAATATCAGCTGAGAATGTCGCCGAGAACATCAAATTTTGTCGCACCGGTGGTAAGAGGTTCAAAATCTTGCGGATGTCATGGATAAAACCCATGTCCAGCATTCTGTCAGCTTCATCGAGCACCAGTACTTCGAGCTCATCAAATCTGACCGCTCTTTGGTTGTATAAATCGAGCAAACGGCCCGGTGTTGCAACAAGGACATCCACGCCCCGTCGCAACTTCATCATCTGGGGATTAATTTTCACACCGCCAAAGACAACCGTTGAGCGAATCGGCAAGTTTTTCCCGTACGTAACAACACTCTCGGCGACCTGGGCCGCCAGTTCTCTGGTTGGCGTAATCACCAAAGCGCGCACTTGATTTGCGCTTGCTGATTGCCCTTTCGACAACTTTTCCAGTATTGGCAGCGTGAAGCCTGCTGTTTTACCAGTGCCCGTCTGCGCGGCAGCCATCACATCTCTTCCTTCGATTACCGCAGGAATAGCTTTGAGCTGGATAGGGGAAGGTGTTTTGTAACCGTGAGATTCCACGGCTTCAAGAATAGGCTGGGATAATCCCAAACTGGCGAAAGTCATAAAACGGGTCTTTTTAATGATTGAGTGTGCACCGCAACATACGCGGCGCTGGGCAGCTTACAGGGTATCGATACAAACTACTACGAACAAACGAATTATTTTCCGTAGGAATAAAACCCCCGACCAGATTTGCGACCCAGGTAGCCTGCTGCCACCATTTTCTTCAGCAGCGGACAAGGCCTATACTTCGAATCCGCAAACTCATCGAACAACACATCCATTACCGAGAGACAAATATCGAGACCAATCAGATCCGCTAGCGCCAGGGGGCCCATAGGATGATTTGAGCCCAATTTCATCGCCGTATCGATATCTTCAACCGAAGCCACTCCTTCTGAGTAGACAAAAACCGCCTCATTGATCATCGGAACAAGCATTCTGTTGACGACAAATCCCGGACTATCTTTAACCTCGACGGGAGACTTCCCCATTCGTAATGCGATCTCTTTTGTCACTGCAAAAGTTTCATCCGATGTCTGTAAAGCACGAATCAGTTCAACTAATGCCATGACTGGCGCGGGATTGAAAAAGTGCATGCCAATCACCTGCTCAGGGCGAATACTACCTGCGGCAATCTCGGTCAGAGAAATAGACGAAGTATTAGAAGCAAGGATTGCTTCTGGATCTGCGGCGTCATCGAGCTCACGAAAGATGCTGCGCTTAATTTCCGGATTCTCTGAGGCTGCCTCGATCACAAGGCGGGCCTGACCAATTTGCTTGAAGTCATTTGCCGTAGACAAACGAGACAGGGTCTCGCTTGCATGGGCCTGTGTGACTTTCTCACGGCTGAGGGCTCGTTCAACCGTTTTGTTAATGCTCGCCAACCCTCGCTCTAGTGCGGTAGCACTTACATCAATCATCTGCACGTTAAATCCTGATTCGGCAGCCAATTGTGCTATTCCCTGTCCCATGGTACCCGCGCCAATCACTGCGATCATATTTTCGTTCATAAAAGCTCTCTTGGAATGTCGTTTTCAAATACGTGTGCGGCGCGAATTATGCTGATATTCACACCAAAGCGACAGTCATTTAATACTGCGCCCAGCTTCTGCTGCAATTTCGAATGAGCGTAAACGTTTTGAATGATCGTAGATAGAACTGGTGAGAATCAGCTCATCCGCTCCGGTGAGCGAAATGAACTCAGCCATTTCTGATTTAATTTCAGGTAAAGCACCAATGGCCGAACATCGACCCATCTGCGAGAGCAACATCTCGTCCTCTCGGGTCAGTTGCTTTTCAAAATTCTTTATTGGCGGCGGCAGCTGACTGGGCTTACCTCGCCGCAGATTTAGGAACGACTGAAGGGATGATGTACGCAGATATTCAGCTTCCTCGAGTGATTCGCCGGCACAAATGTTGTAACCCATCATCAGGTAGGGTTGTGCTAATTGCGCTGAAGGTTTGAACCCCTCTCTGTACAATTCAATCGCCTGCAGCATCTGCGCGGGCGCAAAATGGGAAGCAAAAGCAAAAGGCAAACCGAGCATAGCCGCAAGTTGTGCGCCAAATAAGCTTGAGCCCAAGATCCAGAGAGGAACATGGGTACCGGCCCCAGGCACAGCCATTACCTTTTGGCCTTCTTCGGGCTCCGCAAAATATTGCTGTAATTCAATGACGTCGCGAGGAAAGTCTTCAGCACTGCCATGCAGAGTTCTGCGCAGCGCGTGGGACGTGATCTGATCCGTGCCCGGAGCACGTCCTAGACCGAGGTCAATGCGATCAGGGTACAGCGAAGCAAGAGTGCCAAACTGCTCTGCAATCACCAGTGGTGAATGATTAGGTAGCATGATGCCGCCAGAGCCAATTCGAATACGGCTTGTGCCATTAGCAACGTGACCAATGACGACAGCCGTTGCAGCGCTGGCAATACCTTGCATATTATGGTGTTCAGCAACCCAAAAACGTTCAAAGCCAAAAACTTCAGCATGTTGTGCCAAGTCGAGACAGTTCTGTAAGGCTTCGGTCGCGTTGCTTCCCTGTTTAATTGGTGCAAGGTCAAGTATGGAAAATTGCGTCATGATTATTCGCCGATCAAATGTTGCACATAGTATCATCAGCACCTACGGCACAAACAGCCAAACACAAAGAATGAGATAGAGAAATGAAAATTGATTGCTCAATTAGTCCCGACCTAACAAAAGTCAAAGGGGACGTCAGTCGTCTTCAGAGCCTCGGTTACGATGGCGCCCGCGTCGCAGAGCTAACTCACGATCCATTTCTTCCGCTGACTTTAGCCGCAGAATACTCTGAAGACATTGATTTAATGACATCCGTAGCCGTTGCGTTTGCGCGCAACCCGATGTCTATGGCGCATCTGGCGCATGACCTCAACGCATTTTCAAAGGGCCGGTTTATCCTCGGCCTTGGTACTCAGGTACAACCCCACGTTGTAAAAAGATTTGGCATGCCCTGGTACAAGGCGCCAAGACAAATGCGAGAGTTTATAAACGCTATGCACGCGATATTTGATTGTTGGTATGAGGGAGACAAGCTGAATTTCGAGGGTGAATACTACAGGCATACCCTGATGCCAAAGACCTTTCAACCGACAAACACAGCTTATGGCAGACCTAAGATATACCTTTCAGCCACCGGACCACTGATGACAAAAGTTGCTGCTGAAACCGCAGATGGCTTAATCATGCACCCCTTCTCAACAGAGAGATACATAAGAGAAGTCAATCTACCCGCGATTGCAGAAGGGAGAAAGAAGGCAGACGTTGCACCTGAAGACTTCGAGATCGACTACGCACCCATGATCGCCACAGGGCAAACCGAGGAAGAGATAGAAAAATCAATCGCTCAGGTGAGGGACCGAATCGCGTTCTACGGTTCAACGCCGGGATACCGAATGGTGCTGGAGCTTCACGGTTGGGGAGAACTACAGAGCGAGCTGAATCGACTCATGCGGGAGCATAGAACTTCAGAAATGGCAGAACTTATAGACGATGAGATTTTGCATACATTTGCCATCGTCGGCGAACACGAGAAAATTGCACCGGAATTCAAACGCCGATACGGTGACCTGATCGACAGATCAGCTTTTCTCGCCACAGGGCTTTCCGCTGAAGACACTCACTCTGTGATTTCGCAATTAAGATTATAATCTGAGAGCATCTTGTGTACGTTGCACGGGTAGCCATTGTTCTTACTCTTAAATGTTTCAGTAATCCTAAACCCTATACTCTCATAAAGTGTGATTGCGGGTTTATTTGCCTCGAGCACAAAAACACTCACAGCGGTTCCAGAGCTATTGTCTTCCTGAATCAATGCCATTGCGCGACTGAGCAGTCGTCGACCGATACCCAGGCGGCTCGAATCTGGCCGCACGTATAGCCAACCAATTTCAAAATCGCCAATGCCAACAAAGCCGCGAATTTTGCCATTATCAATTGCAACCAGTTTCCTACAGGCGCGAAACTCATTGAGGTCTTTGGCGTCATCACGAAGTGGAACGAAAGCTCTAGGATCGCACGAGCCCTGTAACTCGACAGGACGCGCGAGGTCATGGATAGCGATCAAATCATCCTCATCCTCCTCACAATATTCACGTACAGAAAACTGACCCACTACCGGACTACCTTAATTCAGTTTCGCAAGCAACAAACGTCGCCAAAACTCTGATTCAAAATCTGGTGCACTTTTACCCGCCTCGGTTTTTCTTGTTCTCGCCACTACCAATGAGTAACGCGGCAGGATGTACAGCAGATTGCCAAAAGCGCCTCTTACGGAGATCAAATCCTCAGGTGCCGTGGGCACTACATTGCCTGAATAAATTTTATCTTTCATCGGTAACATAAATTGATCAGCGCAATTATTCCACCAACAAAAACCCCATGCTGGATTGTCTGAAGAAGCACCCTGTGTCATCTGGTTGAGATAATGTTTTGGCACGATTTGCATGTCGTTCCAAACTCCTTCGTTCAAAACAAGCCGACCAATCTTTGCTAGATCATCTGCCGTTGATTGCAATCCAGTAATCGCTGTCCCATCTGGTAGCTTCTGCTCACGAGCTTCCCAGCGAGTATTTTTCATTCCTAACGGGTTAAATAACCATTCGCGGCTCAATTCATTAAGGCTTAACCCTGTGTGAAGACAAAGTATTTTCTTAAGATAGTTATAAGCCGTATTGTTGTAGCGCCATCCACCGCCAACCTCCCCTAAAGGCTGGAGCTGTTCGTCCATACCGGTTGTCATCGCAAGCAATGTTTCTATCGTGACACTCGCTTCGTGCCAGGGAGAAAGCGCTGTCCACTCAGGATCTAGGTGGTGATTAATAGCATCACAGGTTTCTAACAGATACTTCTCTTCAGCGATACCAATCAACAGCGAGAGAATCCCTTTTTGAACCGCAAAAATATCCGTCTCAATCGCAGTGCCGACAGGCTTAATTAGTCGCTGCTGATTGCAATCAACAACCAACTCGGTCGTACCGTGATCATTGGAATACTGGATCAGCTCTTCAAGTAGAGGTGTTGACCAGTCAGAATTAGACATCACTATTTCATTCATGTTGCAAGATACCCACCGTCGACGGGAACAAATGTACCGGTAATATATCCCGAGTTATCAGAAAGTAAAAAGGCTATTGTCGCGCGATATTCTTCATAGATATAGCCAGCCATTCTTGTTTTTTCTGTCATTGGTTATCCTCTATGCGGTTAGGTTTTTGATGGGAATATATTGTTCAGGCCGAGCACCACCC
This sequence comes from uncultured Gammaproteobacteria bacterium, assembly GCA_913050215.1. Lineage (GTDB taxonomy): Bacteria > Pseudomonadota > Gammaproteobacteria > Pseudomonadales > Azotimanducaceae > UBA4582. Next base: position 71,614 of record CAJXBG010000002.1, on the reverse strand, counting down.
GATGCGATACGTCGCTTGGCATCTTCAGGCGATTCCAGAATACCAGCAACATCCACTGCGGCTTTCCTATCTACCAGTTGAGTATCAGCATTAGTTCCATCGGGCATGACGCTCGCAGGATAATACGCTATTGGGACACCAGGATCGGTCTTATCAGGGTTAAGTTCTCTTGCGTTAGCACCAGATTTTGGCGTGTCAGTCTTACCATCGACAATTTCGAGGTCCGTCCACCATTTCTTGACCATGTTACGCCTGCCATTTCCAACATAATCATCTAGTCGCGCGATAGGACCTCTTAGCATCGGAAACCGAATAGCAAGATCTAAGACAAAACGATGAGCCAACAAACCTTCATGGTTATAAGGGCAGGTCTTCATGCAGCGACCGCAAGCAGCACCTCTGCTATTTGTTAATCGATAACGAGTGCAACGCTCTACATCAGGCTTCCACATCTCGTATCCATTGAACATGACCTTGTCGCCCCAGGAAATGGCATTACAGGGACATTCGCGAGCGCATTTGTTGCATTTATTGCACATGTCCTGAAGTCCAAAATCGATGTGCCGATCCGGCTCCAGGATCAGATCAGTTGTTACAACCGCAGACTTGAATCTTGGCCCAACAAAAGGATTAAGCACAACCTCTCCGATTCTTGAGAGTTCCCCCAAACCAGCTTTTAAAATCAGCGGCACCTGTAAAACCTGACCATCTGTATTGCTGTGGGCGCGAGACGCGAATCCCATCGACCTGAGATGGGACGCAATCACCGTCGCTATCTCCATACCTCGAATATAGCCACGCATCGATTGACTGCCGCTAATCCAATCATCTCCCGATGCTCCTTCCATCGTTTCGTGTCCCTGATCGATCAACAGGACAATCGCATACTTATGACGGGTCGTAATTTCGTTGCCCTCGCTATCGTGTGAATACCACGCATATTTAGGCATCTCACAAATACCAATCAGATCGGTACCCAGAAAGTATCCTAGGGATTTGATGGCTTTGGCATTCTCAGCGGTATTTGGCATATCTGCCGCTTGGCTCGCAACTGGCCCATCCTGAAGCGGAATCATTTGACCCTGTGCATTTCTGGTTGCGAAGCCAAGCGGCTCTTTCATCACAAAATTTGGGTATTGTGCCTGAGCTTTTGCTCCCAAATCTCCGGCAGCGCCCCGCGCGAAAAAAGACGCGCGCAGAGGCACCTGAGGGATTTCGTTCTCATCAACTCGGGTCGTCGCGCGATCTACTTTTCTGATTTTCTCCATCGGATATCGACTCAGGTGCGATGCGCGGCGATCTTGAAACCAATCGGCCATTGCCGATCTTGTTCCAGATAATCCCAAACGCCAGGTGAGTCCTCCCTGACTCGCTGCACTTCCCGCCGAAGGGTCCAGTGGACGGTCCGACAACATTTCGAGCGACGTTACGACAACAGCCAAGCCAAGCGCCTTACCTGTGAAAGGATTAACAAGATCGCCAGGCGTTTCAAATGCAACCCCGGAGCGAATTGCCAATTCAGGAATGGCAAAATCCAGCAGCGCCTCCGAGGACTGGGAGTAACCCCGAGCATAAAAACCGCATAGTCGTAGAAAGTTACAGAGAATCATCGCAATTTGAGTCGCGCGCAAATTACGGAAGGTCGCTTGCGATCCATGAATCCAGCCGCTGGCCAAATTGTCCCGCTCTGGCTCTGGACCACTTTCGGTTGCTACAACAATCGCCCATTGGTTTCTATAAGCGCAGATTCCAACCAACGTTGCATCAAAAAAATACGCGGCGGATTTTAGCAAGTTGGTCCTTTCACGCAGATCTGCAGGCAACGGCGCTTGATGCTCAACAGTCACACCCGTCAACAGCTGCTCAAGCACTCCCTGAACCGGCGCTAACGCCTGATCCAATTGGCCTTCCCCGACATTCACAGATGGCGGCACAACAGAGGTTCGAACAGGCCTAGTATCGTTGATACGCGCAAGCAATTCCGTGGGATAGGGTCCCATATGAACAGGGCGTCGCTTGTTGGAGAAAATTCTCATGGTCATTCCTCAATTGAGAGAGGAATCTTGACAAACTTCGACGGACACGACAATGCTGAAGCCATCGCTTGTCTCGTTAGAAAGGAAGGTTGAAGCTATGGTTAACAGTGATTTGGCAATCTTGCCGGAAAAACTTAACCAAAAAGATAGATCAGGCTGCTTTTTGGGTCTCTGGTTCGATCAGATCAGCATTCAACTGGACAACGTTGTTTGATTTCTTAGAGCGATCTTTTAGTCCGCGGTTCAGTAAGTCAGCAACATAAGGATCAATATGGCCGGGTTGAGTTGAGAGGCAATGCGCAGCCCATGCAATAAATTTAAACAATTTAGCTTCCTCGTAGATATATTACCCTCTAAACGCTGCGTTACGTAATCGACGCTAGGGCGCTTGGGGACATGATCAAAAGCAGCGCATTGTACTGATATTGTTCAGGAAATCACTAAAAAGCTTTGCTGTTTTCCAGCAGCAAACCGGTTGGGGTATCATTTCGAGGACAAAAGCTGCAAAGAGGTCTGAAATATGAATGAAAACCGGCAATACGAGACTTTTTTTGAGCTCGCAAGCTCGATGCGTGCCATGAGAAGGCTCAAACCTGACCCCGTGCCACCGTCCGTGCTGAACAAGATACTCGAAGCCGGCGTGCAAGCGCCCTCAGGCCAAAACACTCAACCCTGGTCATTTCTGGTACTGCAACAGCCTGACAGTAAAGCCTGGTTCGCTGAGCGATATAAGGCCGCCATTGAATCCAGGTTCACCGGCATGATGTCAATGTCGACCGAAAAGGATACAGCACTGACCCGACAGATAAAGGCCATGCAGTATCAAGTTAACCACATGCAAGAATTTCCTGTGATTTTGATTGTCTGCGGACTGCGTGATTGGCCATTCAAAGTCGCCGAAGCAGATAGAATTGGTCTCGCACCTCCCAACTTCGGTGCGGTTTACCCCTGCGTACAAAACATATTACTAGCATGCAGATCCCTAAACCTAGGCGCTGCGCTAACTACAATGCATCAGGTCTTTGAAGAAGCATTATGCGAGCACTTCGCAATTCCCGACGAATATGGCGTGGTGGTTACGATTCCTATTGGCTATCCAATGGGGAAATTCGGCCCAATACGCAGGAAGCCTGCGGCAAACAAAACTCATTATGAAACATGGGGCAGACACTAGCCTTTCGGCTGAGATTTGAACCAATGAGACGCAAGGGCAGTGAAAACTACTATGTCACAAAGAAAATACTGCTAGAATCAGCGTCATGTACACCTTGAAGCATTTAACTATCGCCCTAATTGCCTCGACTGTTCTGATCGTCGCGCCGGTCCTTGGCTGTTGCTCAGCCACACCAATGCCATCCAACGCAGAACAATCGTTGCTTTCCCCAGTAGTCGATTTATCCGCAGCAAAACATTACCTTGTGGCAAATGATACAGAGATGCCCTGCCATGATATGGCCACGAGCGCTGAAATTGATTTGACGCTTCAAGACAAAGGGGCACACGATTCAGGGCACTGTGATTCCTGTGCAGAATGTGTCACTAGTATGGCTCGTGAGGCAGCGCCTGTCCTTGTCTCCTCTCTATTGGCTGATACGGACTTCGAAGCTCTTTATTTCTTCGTGTTACTCGATTTTTCCGCGTTCCAACAAAAATCTTTATTTTCAGAAAGGCCGCCTGACAATCCTCCGATGTTGGCCTTCACCCCTGTCACCTTACATCAAATTCTGACCATCTAGACCTGACGGTTCCTTCAACTGCGCCACGGCTTGTCTTGCCGTGGCTGTTTCTTGGTTCCCGATGGAAAAGATTAGATGAACCCAAAACACAAATTTAAGATCCAGCCTACTACGCGGCTCCGGGCACGTTTTTTCACAGGTGTTTTCGCACAATTATTGGCAATCTACGCACCTTTAGCGATCAGTTCGGATGCAATAGGTTTTCAGCCTCAAGATTTTGCAGCAATCGAAGCGCGTTTGTTGAAGCATCCGACGCTTCAGCAGCTCAAACTCCGATCTACTGCTATGCAAGCGTTCGCGAAGGCGGACAGCGCCCTACCAGACCCAATAATCTCGCTAGGCCTAAACAATGTGCCAATCAACACCTTTGCATTCGATGACTTCTTACCCACCCACAAATCTATTGGTATCCAGCAATCGATTCCAAACGGTGGTATCAGACGGGCACGGCTACAAAACGCGAGAACAAAATCAGCATCGCTGGAATTGGCATTCGAATATGAACATAGTCTATTGCGCGCTTCTTTGATTATCGGTCTTATCGATCAGGTAAACCTAGAGCAAGAAATCTCTCTTGCACGTCAGCGGGATCGTAAATATTCAGAATTGCAACAGGTCGTTCGAAACGAAATAAATGCAGGCAGAGCCGTGGTGTTCCGCTTAGCCAGAATAGATATCGAACGCGCTGATGTCGCTCAGGAAGTTGTAAATTTGCAGGCTCAGCTCTCCGCAGTCAAAGCAAAAATTGACAGTCTTATCGAAATGGAAACTGACATCCATCCGCCTCCTCTGCCACTTACCGAATGGGATGGAAATCCACTTTCATTTCACAGAGTCAGATTAGCGATGGCAAATATCTCTATCGCAGAAACAAGAGTGAGTGAAGTTCAAGCCGAAAATGGACCAAGCTGGGGCGTAAGCCTGACGTATCAACAACGTCAGGCAGGAACGGGACAAATGGGGTCACCCTTCAGCGGAGACGATTGGTTTTCCGGACAACTTACATTCACGGTACCGATATGGGCGAGTAAAAAACAAGCACCAGCACTTCGAGCAGCAATAGCAGAAAAAGCTGCCGCAAAAATGGACGTATCATCTATCGCCCGGGAAGTAGAATCTGAATGGCGTCGCTTCGCAGCAGAGCGGAAAGCGGCAAACTCAAACATCGTGTTGCTTGAGAAGCAACTGCAGGCTTTGGAAGAACAAATAGCTGCGTCTCTCACCACCTATGAATCCGGCACCGGTGACTATGCACCGATTGTCGACGGGGAAATAACCCGACTTCAATTCAAATCAAAAATATCTCGCGAAAAGGCCAGACGCAACATGATGACGATAAAGGCTAACAGCCAGCTGGTGCTGATATGAAACGACGAATGATTACTACAGCAACAATATTTATTTTTAGTCTTCTTCTTAGTCAACCTTCAATGTCGCAGGAAATTGCCAAATATACCTGCCCCATGCATCCACATTACATCTCAACTGATGCTGATGGCATCTGCCCCGTATGCGGTATGGATTTAGTAGCAGCGAGATTATCACAAGCACCGCTCTCAGCACCGGAGGATATTCAGGTATCTGAAGGTATGCTTCAGACAATGGGCGTGAGAGTTGCTGAAGTAAAAAAAACCGCTCTAAGCCGCAAGATCCGAGCCTTTGGTAATGTGCAGGCAAACACACGAAGGGAAGTTGTTTCGGCATCCCGTCTTGAAGGCTGGATTGAAAATCTCGCAGTCACTGCGGAGGGGGACACAGTGGCCCGAGGTCAGCTCCTGTATCAAATTTACAGTCCTGAACTCGTTGCGGCACAAAAAGACTTTTTAGCGTCTCTCAATATCGGTAACAAAAACAGAATCAACGCAACGGAGCAAAGGTTAAGATCACTGGGCATGCAACGAACGGCAATTGCATCTCTCAGAGAGAAACGGGAGCTCCTTGAAAGAATACCGGTCTATGCCGAAGATAGCGGCATCGTTCAATCGCTTGAAGCACGGGATGGTGCCTACGTTAAACCTGGCGATATTGTTTTAAAGCTACAATCCTATATTGATGTATGGGTAATTGCCTCGATTGTGGAACAGGACATCAACGACGTTGTAAGCGGCATCCCCGTCAGACTGAATTTTCCTAGCGCCCCCTCTGCTCCTGCGACGGGAATAGTTGATTATGTTTATCCTACGATAGACCCGGTAACACGCACTCTCAAGGTTCGTATTGTCGTCAAGAACGAGCAAGGCGTTCTTCGCCCGGGTGCATTCGCCGATGTTGCATTTGAAGTGGAGCGAGGGGAATCCCTTACGATTCCTAGCGAAGCTGTGTTGTACGATAGCTTAGGTTCGCATGTCATCATTTCTCTGGGTGAGGGAAAGTTTCGGTCGCGGAAAATACAGATTGGCGGCACAACTGAAGGTAAAACCGAAATAACTGCCGGCCTTAATGAGTCCGAGCGGGTTGTTGTAAGTGGACAGTTTATGCTCGACTCGGAAGCCAATTTGCGTGAAGGGTTTGCAAAGTTAGCACCCTCGACAAGCTTATTGAATATACCATTATCCGAGTTGTCTCTAGACACCAACGATATCGCGCTAATAGATCACTTTGTTGAAACAGCGATCTACTTCCACGAGGCACTCATAGACCAATACGACATTGATCCACATTACCTTAGCTCAACAATAACCGCTGGCGACATACTCAGCAAAAAATTTCCAAACACGCGACTGCAAACTGAAATTGTAAAAATGCAGCAGGTTTTAATCGATGTGCAAAATACAGACGATGGCAACTCACTCGCATCTCAGCTGGCGCTATTAACTCAAGCTCTCAGTCCATGGTTATTACAAGAGATGCCCACTCATTATCACGCACTCGGTATTAGACTGTACCAAGACGTCGAATCAGGCCATTACTTTATTCAGCAAGGAGACAGCCCATCAAATCCGTATGGGTCAGGATCTGTGCGCAACATTATACTGCCAGCGAAAAGCCCTTCTAAAAAAACACCAGACAGGCGCATGGCACCCCATGCAGCCCATCGTTAGGAGCGCGGCATGATTGACGCCCCCGATACCTATTCGAACGGCACAGATTTTTCAAAACAACCTATTGCTAAAATCATCGCCTGGTCTCTACACAATCAAATAATTGTTCTGGTGCTCGCAACCACTCTGGGCATTGCCGGTTGGCTTTCCGCTCTGAACACACCGCTCGACGCAATTCCGGATTTAACAGACACGCAAATTATCATTCGAACAGACTTTCCTGGCCAGTCACCCCAGATAGTTGAAGACCTTGTGACCTATCCCCTCTCAACGGCACTACTGGGACTACCGAAAACAAAAGATGTTCGTGGCGCATCGATGTTTGGTACGAGTTTCGTCTATGTGGTTTTCGAGGATGATGTTGATCAGTACTGGGCAAGGGCGAGAGTCGTTGAAGCGCTATCACGTCTTGGTTCAAGTTTGCCGGATTCTGCAATACCCCGAATTGGACCTGATGCCACCGGTGTCGGGTGGATTTACCAGTACGCACTTGTCGATAAATCTGGGAACACTGATTTAGCACAACTTAGGTCATTGCAAGATTGGTTCCTGAAGTTTGAACTTGCGAGCGTAGAGGGCGTTGCCGAAGTCGCATCAGTTGGTGGTTTTGTACGCGAATACCAAGTGCTCATCGACCCCAATCGACTTAGAGCGTTTAATGTGCCAATTTCACGCATCATATCTGCGATAAAGCTTGCTAGCGAAGAGGTCGGTGGCCGAGTGCTCGAGCAGGGTGAGTCGGAATATGTCATTCGCTCAATCGGTTATGTGAAGAATAAAGCGGATCTTGAAGCGGTGGTTGTGTTTGCCTCAGATGATGCACCGATCACTTTGAAAGAAATCGCGCGAGTCATTGAAGGACCCGCTCTAAGGCGCGGTATTGTCGAGCTAAATGGCGAAGGAGAAACCGTTGCGGGCATCGTGATCATGCGCGACGGGGAAAATGCGCTGCAGGTCATTGATCGGGTCAAATCGAGACTAGAACAATTGAGACAAGGACTCCCGCCGGGTGTTGAAATTATACCCGTGTATGATCGCGCCCCGCTCATAAAGGGTGCAGTGCAATATCTCGCTCAGAAACTTTTAGAAGAAGGCGTGACAGTCGCCTTAGTCATCTTTGTTTTCCTTTTGCATATGCGCTCGGTTTTTGTCGCCGTAATCACATTACCACTTGGCATACTGGGTGCTTTTTTACTCATGTCCTATCAAGGCATTACGGCAAATATTATGTCACTTGGGGGTATTGCGATCGCTATCGGCACGATGGTCGATGCTTCGATCGTTATGGTCGAAAACGGCTCTAGGAAACTATCCGCATTTTACGCGTCCGGAACCAATCCTAGCGCGAAAGACAGGTTAGCGGTCATCACCTCATCCGCGCAAGAAGTCGGCCCGGGTCTCTTCTTCAGTCTTCTCATCATTACAGCTTCGTTCTTACCGATCTTCGCTCTAACAGGTGAAAGCTATCGATTGTTTTCCCCGCTAGCCTACACAAAAACCTATGCTATGGCATTCGCAGCCATACTCTCGATCACACTCGTTCCAGTACTTATGCTGTGGTTTCTTCGAGGACACATGCCCGTCGAAACCAAAAACCCAATCAACCGGTTTTTCATCGGGATCTACCGCCCGATGCTATCAGTTGCGTTGAAATTCCGATGGTCGACCATCATATTCGGACTGCTAGTGATAAGCAGCATCGCCGTGCCGCTTACCAAATTAGGTTCGGAGTTCATGCCAGCGCTATATGAGGGAGAGTTACTTTATATGCCAACAACTTTGCCCGGTGCCTCGGCAACAAAAATGCGAGAGATACTCGGGCAAACGAATCAAATCATCAAAACTGTGCCCGAGGTTGAGAGCGTGTTTGCCAAAGCTGGGCGCGCCGACACGGCAACAGACCCTGCTCCGCTCACAATGATTGAGAGTTGGATCCGACTCAAACCGAAGTCACAGTGGCGACCTGGCATCACCGCAGACGATATAGTCAAAGAACTCGATTCACGCCTACAAATGCCCGGTCTCGTTAATTCCTGGGGATACCCAATCAAGATAAGGATGGATATGGTATCGACGGGTATTCGAACACCCGTTGGCATCAAAATTACCGGCAATAATTTATATGAAATTGCCAATATCGCTCGCCGAATCGAGAGCGTTATTCAAGATGTTCCGGGAACGAGGTCTGCTTTTGCCGACCGTGTGCTCGGTGGCAAATACCTTGAGATCGTGCCTGATCGTGCCGAACTGGCGAGGCGAAATATTGACATGGGTACTTTTCAGACCGTTGTACAGTCAGCATTGGGCGGCATCAAGCTCGCAGAGAGCGTTGAAGGCAGAGAGCGATACAATATTATTCTGCGCTATGACCGGCCGTTTCGCGAAACCTCACAGGATTTAGAGGAAGTGCTTTTACCGACCCCCGCAGGTGCTCATATCCCACTGAAAGAACTTGCTCAGATCAGCTATGCGGATGGCCCTCCCATGATCAGATCTGAAAATGCCCGATTGACCGGATGGGTTTTTGTCGACATCAGCAAGCGGGACCTAGGGAGCTATGTCGCAGACGCTAGCCAACTCGTCTCAGAAGAGATACGGCTTCCCCCTGGGTATGCAATAGAGTGGTCTGGGCAATACCAACAGCTCGAGGTGGCTAATAAGCGACTTATGATTGCAGTCCCTGCCGTCATTGCCATCATTTTTTTACTGTTGATGCTGCACTTTCGCCAGCTTGATCGAACCCTGATCGTCATATTTTCGTTACCCTTCGCGTTAACTGGCGGATTATGGGCGGTCTGGATATTTGACTTTAATCTGTCTGTCGCGGTCGCCGTCGGATTTATCGCATTGGCAGGCATCGCAATCGAAACAACGATCATTATGCTGCTGTACATAGATCAACAAGTATTAAACGACCGCCCAAGGAGCTCTAAAGAACTCTTCGCGGCAATTATCGCTGGTGCTGTACTCAGAGTACGCCCGAAACTCATGACGGTGATCACAGTCATGGCGAGTCTTACCCCAATATTCCTGGTTGATGGACCCGGTGCCGATGTCATGCGTCGAATTGCCTTACCCATGCTTGGTGGAATGCTATCAACCACTGTGCTGACACTGATTATTATCCCGGTGATCTATTTCATTTGGATCGAACGCTCAATAAAAGAAACTTAGCCCAAAATATTTACCGACGACCCATCAGATAGAGAGACACCCTGAATGACGACAACTGACAAACTTTCTCGAATCACTAAAGCCTTAGCTCTAATCGTGACGATTATTACCCCGCCGGTAGTCGCTGACGCGCAAGATAGGAAGCGCATAGAAATCACCAAAGGTAAAATAGTCAAGATCGATGAATCCGGGCGAAGAGTAAAAATTACTCACGGTGAATTGAAGCAATTCAATATGCAACCTATGACAATGTATTTTGGGGTAGCCGGCGCAACCGACTTAACAGCGTTTCGGGAAGACGATGAGATTCAGTTTGAATTGAAACGAGGAAGGGACAAGACACTTCGAATCATGACCATGTGTACACTCGAGGAAAACCAGACTGCTTGCTTGAATTAAACAAGCACACGGTTGGTGAGAACAAGTAAACATCGCTCGATTGGCAGCCATCGTATTTTTCAGATACATTTAGGGGCATCTTAAGTAATGCCGCTTCTTACACAGAGAGTAAAATCACAAACCATGTCGGAATTTGCAACAAGAACAGACGCAATTGCACACCTAACCAGCCCGGGACAACCCTACGAACTTCATGAGGTCGAACTCTACGGTGAATCCTGTCGTGCCTTCGTTCACGCACCACTTACCCTCGGCGACTTGTATCGAGACAACCGCAGCGATGAAACATTTATCGTCTACCAAGAAGAGCGATACTCTTTTGAAGAGACTTATCAAAATGCGGCAAAGATTGGTCACTTACTGGTAAATGACTATCACGTACAACAGGGCGACCGGGTTGCTATTTCAATGCGTAATTATCCTGAGTGGATCATGGCGTTTACCGCGGTAACCTCAATTGGTGCTATCGCGGTCACGCTGAATGCCCTCTGGTCTACAGAAGAGATTGAATATGGGTTAAATCACAGCGGCGCGAAAACCTTGCTGGCGGATCAGGAACGAATCGATAGAGTACAGTCAGTCTATCAAAGTGCTGGCGTCCGCGTGATCGCTGTTCGTCCCGAAAAACCCCTTCCAGAGGATATTCCTGTACTAGAAGATCTATTATCAAGCATAGCGCCATGCGACATGCCTGAAGCGACGGTCGGACCAAATGATGATGCAACGATTCTGTTTACATCAGGCTCGACTGGACATCCCAAAGGGGCAGTTTCTTGCCACAGAAACATCATAACCGCCCTAATGTCCTGGGAGCTGGATCAGCGTTCTGCAATGCTGGTTGCAGGTATCGAACCACCAAAGAATGATTATCAGCTTGCAACCCTACTGGCTGTTCCTCTATTTCATGCAACGGGATCGCATGCTGTTTACCTCTCAAGTTACAGATCGCAGAGAAAACTGGTGTCAATGTATCGGTGGAACGCAACGGTAGCAGCAGAACTTATCGAACAGGAAAAAATCGCATCCTTCGTTGCTCCGGCCGCGATGACTGGAGATTTAGTTGAGGTCGCAAAGCAAACCAACCGCGATTTAAGCACCCTCGCTAGCGTGGGAGGTGGCGGTGCACCAAGAGCACCAGAACAGGTCAAGGGGATAGCAGCCACGTTCCAAAAAGCCCTGCCGAATACCGGATGGGGAATGACCGAAACCAATGCAATCGGGGCTGGCATTGGCGGCGAGGACTATCTAGCACACCCAGGAAGCTCCGGCAGATGTTCTGCTGTTTTGGAATTGAAAATCATCGATGAATCGGGACAACAGCTGCCAGCAAACATGCGCGGTGAATTACTTGTCAAAGGCACATCCGTGATTAAAGGTTATTGGAACCGCTCCGATGCCAATGCAGAAGCATTTAGCGATCGATGGCTACATACGGGTGACGTTGCTTACATCGACGGGGAAGGCTACCTCTATATCGTCGATCGGATTAAGGATTTAGTGATCCGGGGGGGAGAGAATATTGGATGTGCTGAAGTCGAAGCCGCACTGCTATCTCACCCGGCAATTTTAGAAGCAAGCGTCTATGCTGTCCCGGATAAACGATTGGGTGAAGAAGTGGGTGCAACCGTTTTCAGTGAGGATGCAATCACTATCGATACCCTAAGTGATTACTTAGCTGAGCACATCGCAAAATTCAAAATCCCTAGATACATTGAATTTGCCTCCGAACCTTTATTGAGGATCGCCTCCGGCAAAATTGACAAGAGACGCATAAGGGAAGCAACCGTCGCAAAAATGGAACGCTAATGGATGGTATACATGATCTCGGTGGTAAGCAGGGCCACGGGAAAGTTGACAAAGGGCAACCAAGCGCTCGAAACTTTGCTGAGCGCTGGCAGGCAGCGGTATTTACCATGTCAAACGTCGGTCCAAAATGTGGCGCGTGGACCAACACCGATACGTTTCGGCATGGTGTTGAGCGGATATCCCCAACGGCGTATCTTACTCATGGCTATTACGGACGATGGCTCGGCGGCATAGAAACCCTGTTGGTCGAAGCCGGAGTGGTAACTCAAAAAGAAATTACGACACGAGCATTAGCTATCGGCGCTAAAGAGAATGACCTGATTGCCGCACAACCGAATAAACAGGTCGCTACACCAATCAAACAACCTGCAGCGCAGGGTGCTCAGCGTTCATTGAACCACGCACCCAAGTTTGACATTCACACTCAAATTAGAACAACTAATCAAAGTGTTCCGGGGCACACTCGTTTACCAGCCTACGCTCGAGGTAAAACAGGTACCGTGATTAAACATCACGGCGTTTGGGTTTTTCCCGATTCAAATGCCCATGGTGAAGGTGAACAGCCCCAACATTTGTACACAATCGCTTTCCGAGCCACCGACCTTTGGGATGACGGAGAACACGGCGTTCAGGTAAGCCTCGATCTATTTGAGTCCTATCTCCATGCAGGCGATTATTCCAACGACATATATCAACAATAATACCGGAGGCAAAATTGACCGATAAAACAGACGGTACAGGAGATAGCCATCACGGACATGCTCATCATCACGAGAGTTCCCCACAAGCAATCAGAGCAGAGGCCCTAGAATCACTGCTGATTGAAAGAGGTCTGCTCAAAGCAAGCGATGTTGATCATGTCATCGTTCAGTATGAAGAGCGCGTTGGCCCCATGAATGGTGCAAAAGTTGTCGCCCGCGCGTGGAAAGACCCCGCTTTCAAGACGCGACTCCTGAACGACGGTACTAAGGCTATTCAAGACTTCAAATTTGAAGGCGGACAAACAGAGAAACTCGTCGTCGTCGCCAATGAATCCAATATTCACAATGTTGTTGTATGTACTCTCTGCTCTTGCTACCCATGGGCAGTTCTTGGTCTGCCACCTAAATGGTACAAAGATCCGGCCTATCGGTCACGGATCGTCAGGGAGCCCCGCAAGGTTCTTGCTGAAATGGGACTCGCGTTGCCATCGGATACGGAAATAAAAGTCTGGGACTCCAGCGCGGAAGTACGTTACATGGTACTGCCGGAACAACCTGCTGGAACCGAGAATATGACCGAGTCAGAATTGGCTAATCGCGTATCCAGAGACGCGATGATAGGGGTAGCCCATGCATGAGAAAGACACCTCGCCTGACCCAGAACTACTGGGCCGAGGGGCACCACCACTGATAAACGGCGAGCTGCTGTTCGACGAACCTTGGCAAAGTCGTGTATTTGGCATGGCCCGACTGTTGAGTGAGAATGGCGCATTTGAGTGGGACGAATTCAGAGCTTCCTTGATAGCTAGAATTGACGATTGGGAACGGCGCAACCCAACGGCTGAATACCAATATTACCCTCTATTTCTCGCGGCTCTCACCGATACGCTTGAAACAAAGGGTATTGTTGACTCCGCACAACTTCAAGCCATACAACAGATTTATTCCGAGAGACCCGCGGGACACGACCACTAGCTGAATGCTCTATACATCTCAATACTGTTTTGCTATCACGCAGATAGCACCGCCAGTTTCCAATCCAGTACCTGTACATCACCTGTTTCACCATCAGATCTGACAGCATAAGTCTGTATAGAGAGATTTACGATGCCCGCGCTTTTTATTTGGGTCAAACCCTCAATGGTGACACTTGAGTACAAGACGTCCTCCTCAAATACAGGCGCAAGATGATCGCACTTGTACCAAGCAAGCACTGACAACATATTGGGCATTACCCGCAACAACTGAGCCGCTGCCATCGCTATCGTATGTCCCCCATAAACTAATCGTTTGCCATAGACACTTTGCCCTGCATCAGTATGGGTCATTGCCATATTGAGAGTCATACGGACCAACTCAGGCGCCGAGGTTACGGTATCTTTCGCTTCAATATTTGTCGTGGCGCCCACGACCAAGTCACTAAAGTAGGCACCAGAGGTCATTGCGCGATATTTTTCGTAGTTCCAATCAGGCACCACTGCGAGCAGCTCTGAAGCTTCGATTTCCTCCGGCATAAAACCAAAGTCATCTACTTTGCCTGTATCAATTGCCCCATCACGGCAAGGGATCATTGGACAACGCCAGAAATGCATGACGGTCGAACCGTGTTGGTTTTTTACTTGTATTTCTAAAGCAACCATCCCAGACGCCGCTCGCCCTGCTCGGAGCTTGTTCTGTCTGAGGCCAACAACTTTGGTCGTCACCGATAGCGTATCCCCAACAAATACTGGTTCACGTAACACTAGGCCCCTGTAAAACAGATTCCCCATGACTCTCTGCGAAGGAATTGTGCTAAGTCCGATCGCAATGTTGCAAACCAATGATGAGCTAACCAACGCTTGATGATGGCCTGTGACTGCGGTTGAAAGGGGATGATCAAGCGCCATCTTAAGCCTGTCACCAAAAATCGCCTGGTGTATGGCAACCTGCCCTGAGGTAATAGTCACCGCTGGTACATCACTGAGATCATCTCCAACGGCAAAATCTTCAAAGTAGGGAACAAACTGGTGCATTTACGATTCCAAGTGTTAGGTTATTAATAAGATATGGTGAACCCGCTGAAAACTACTGAGATTTACCCCGTGCTGCTATTGGCCAGATCTCAGAAACAACGCCATCCCGATGAGGAAAATAGTAGTCGTATAGGTTTACTGTTGGATCACAGTGAGGTGTGACAATGGGTAACTTATCTCCCAACCGGATTTCCACCGATGGATTGTTCAACAAAATAATACCGTGCTCATCTCCTCCCCAGTTAAAATCAACACCTTCAATATCCTTGAACTGAGGTTTGACCGTATCTGACGCGAAAGACTTGTAACCAGCATCAACCGTGATCAATTTTTTCTGGGGTTTGCTGATAGCAGTGACCAGCACGTGGAGCGAGGGTTCAAAGTCCGAAAAAAGCTCAGTTTTTTCTCCACCGATTTCGCGGTATTCAACATCCATAAAAACGTAGGAGCCCGCCTGAACTTCAGTAAGTACACCTATATCAGATTCCATATTGTAGGAGCCGGTGCCTCCACCGGAGACGACGGGTACATCAATGCCAGCTTGAAGAAACATTTCACGGGTTGAAGCAGTAAGCGCCATCATACGTGCATATCGATCGCGCCTTTTTTCAAACCCGTGGATATGCATGCAACTACCGATGTAAATCTGCAGACCATCAAGAGAAAGATTATTGCATTCATCCGTAAGGTGTTGCCCAAGCGCAAGCGCCGGTGCACCCTGCTCAACGCCGGTTCTTCCCATGGGGGGATCGAGGTCTATATAGACCGAAAGTATGATTCCAGCATCGCGCGCGGCGATGTTGAGCGCCGTCGCATTCCCGACGTCATCCACAACAAGGTGTAACTTGTCCGTCACCAGACCCATCTCAATAACGCGCGCTATTTTATCCGTTGTTGCTATTGGCGAAGTGATAAGAATATCTTCAATGCCTGCACGCACCATCATCTCAGCTTCGCTTACGGTTGCGGTACATATTCCCAGCGCACCATGTTCGATCTGCTTCTTTGCGATGATTGGACACTTGTGCATTTTGCCGTGACTTCTTAACCCAAGATTGCAACTGTCCAGATAACTTTGCATGTTTTCGAGATTACGCTCGAAGATCTCGAGATCAATTGTTAATGCCGGCGTAGGAAGCTCCCCTATCTCTATTGGCTTATCCAGTACGATAGGATCAAGTGGCGTCTGTTCGATGGTGTTTTTAAGAAACTGGTTAAATGACGGCATGGTATAACTTTCCTTCGAATAAACTTTCTACAAACATCGATAAGAAACGAATATGGATTTAGAGTCAACAGGTTAAGCTATGTAAGGGTGCCTCTCCGATCTCTTTGCTTTTTCTTTTCCTTATGGTCACTACGGGAGAAAAAAGCTTGCTTGATAAAAGCTGTATGAATTTTTAGAAAGACCTGTAAAACATGATCAGGATCACAACCGGACATACGAACCGAATGTACCAGGGCCAGATCATCCAAAACAGACTAGCACTTACCCCCTCATCGCCTTTTTCCAGCTCTTGCAGAATATTATCGCGATGCCATACCCAACCCGCGAAAATACACAACACGAAGCCCAAGAGGGGCTGACTGTACTGAGTGGTCAATGAAATCACCAACCCGAAAAGCTCACCAAAATTAAATGCGATAACCGTGCTGACAGAGAAAATAACGGTCGTGAGCCCCCAAACCGCCTTGGTGCGGGTGAATCCCTTACTCTCTACAACATAAGCGACAGGAACCTCCAGCATGGAAATCGACGAGGTCAACGCCGCGATGATCATCAAGGCGAAAAAAACAAAAGCAACCAGACTACCCGCTGCGCCCATCGTATCAAATAACGCTGGCAGGACAGTAAAGATCAGTGAGTCCCCGGCAATGAGTTCGCCAGCCTCCGTGTAAATTTCCACACCGTTAGCAAGGGCGACATACATCGCGGGGATAATTAACAAACCGGCAATCACCGCGATGCCAATATCGACCAATGCAACAGAGGCGCCGAGTGTTGATAGCTTTTCACTATTTTGGATATACGATCCGTAGACCAACATCGTACCTACACCAAGAGACATGGAGAAAAATGCTTGTCCCATCGCGCTCACCAACAGCCCGGGGTTGAGCACTTTGCTGAAATCGGGCAACAGATAGGCCTTAAAACCGGCAGATGCACCGTCGAGCGTTGCAACGTAAACGATGAGTAGCACAATCAGCAAAATCAGTGTTGGCATCAATCTCACCGACCACTTCTCTATTCCATTACTTACGCCGCCAAGTACAATCCCTGCCGTAGCGGCCATGAAAAGACCGCAAAAAATCACATCACGTAACACGGTTTGTGATGTCAGCCACTCTGACAGCCGCTCCAAACCAACCAGACTAGACAAGGTTTCAAGGAAGAAAGCGATCATCCAGCCAGCGACCAGCGCGTAAAAAGCAAGAATGAAAGAGACCGTAACAAAACCCCAGACGCCGGTGATTCTACCAACGGGGCTTCCTGTCACGATGCCAAGCGCATCTACCATATTTGAACGTGTTGCACGCCCGATAATCAACTCAGCCATCAACACGGGGTAAGCAAGCGCAAAAGCGAGAATGACATACACCAGCACAAACGCAGCGCCACCATTTCCTGCAACCTGGGTAGGAAACCCCCAGATATTACCAAGGCCAACTGCCGAACCTGCCGCCGCTAAAATAAATCCTAGGCGGGATGAAAATTCTCCCCGTACACTCATGCAAAGTCCTTGTTTTTCTTGTTTTTATTTAGATGATAATAATCTTCTCATACATCAACGCCGATTGTCCTGTCGCAAGCGATGACATTTCCCGGGCAACTCAAGCCAATAAACAGATTTCGACGGGAACTGATATTTAACAAACCAGAACTAACACCCCGAGACTCACCCTAAGGGAACATTACTGGACTAACGGAAATTATTCTGGGCGCATTACCCTGGAGTTATATTGTTCTTTTAACCGCCAACAGCATTAGCGCTGCTCCTCTATGACATTAACGATGCTATCAACAGTCATTAGTTGAACAGGTAAAATCCCTCTCAACTTGAAGCGTGATGTGATGAATATTGAAGTCTTTTCTCATCGCCTGACCTATTTCCTCATAACTTGATTCTGACTCCCAAAGTGTATTTTCAGGCATCACAAGATGCGCTGTCATACAGTTTTCAAACGTGCTCATCGCCCAAATGTGTAAATCATGAACTTCAGACACCCCTGATATTCCTTCAAGATATGCCTTGACACCCTGAGGGCTGCAGCCCTCCGGCACTGCATCCAGAATCAGATTAATGGAGTCTCGTAATAGTCCCCAGGTGCCGAACAAGATCACTCCAACGATGAGTAAACCAAGCAACGGATCAATTAAGTGCCAATTAGAGAAATAGCTGATGCATGCACCAACAACCACCGCGGCAGAAATCGCAGCGTCATAAGCAAGATGTAAATAGGCTCCTTTCAAATTCAGATCTTCTTTACTGCCTTTCATAAATATCATCGCAGTGCCGGCATTGACTACAATACCGATACCCGCGACGACCATGACGATGACCTCATCCATAGGTGATGGCGTAAAAAACTTCTCTATTGATTCAATAGCGATAAAACCTGCAGCAAAGACCAAGGTCATTGCATTGATTATTGCTGCAAGGATCGTCGTTTTCCTGAACCCGTAAGAATACAGTTCGGTGCTTTTTCTTGTGGCTAGGTAAGAAGCGCCCCAGGCCAGCAACAATCCGAGCACATCTGAAAGGTTATGACCCGCGTCGCCCAACAGGCTTACTGAGTTAGATAAAAATCCGTATACAGCTTCAAGCACGGTGAATATCAGATTTGCGGCAATCGCGATCATAAAACCAGCATTGACTTTACTGAAATCATAACCATGATCGTGGACGTGACCATGGCCATGGCCATGACTGTGAAAGCCATCTCCAACAGGACCATCATCGAGAGAACCATGACCGTGCTCCTCGTGAGCAGCGTCATGTTTATGATGATCGTGATTTTCCGAATGATTCGGCATGCGTTTACTCTATTGTCGGCATTATTTTTAGATGCATCAGTGTTACTGATGAGACACCTGCAGTGTCCCCGCCGTTGGATAAGGAAACCGCACTATGGAGCCAAGCGATTTATTTCCCATTGATCTCCGGATTCGACCTTCACGTATCTAAATCGATCATGCAGCCTGTTTTCACCGCCCTGCCAAAATTCCCATTGTTGAGGCACAATTCTGAAACCACCCCAGAAATCAGGCACTGGAATCTTACCCTTTTGAAATTTTGATTTCATGCTTTGGAATTGCGCATCTAAAAATTGCCGGGATGAAATAGATCGACTTTGATGGGAAGTCCACGCGGCTAATTGACTTTCACGGGGTCGGGAGAGGAAATACGCCGCACTCTCAGCAGCACTCATGGGTTGTATGAGACCTGCAACGATAACTTGTCGATCCATTTGCAGCCACGGAAATAGCGCACTTACTTGGTTGTGATGTTTAAACTCCTGCGCCTTTTGGCTACCTAGGTTCGTATAAAAAACCAGTCCGTCATCGCTAAACCCCTTAAGTAAAACAATGCGTTGCCAAGGCATACCATTCGGACCTAACGTACCTATGCTCATGGCGGTTGGGTCCTGAATCTTCGCTTCAAGCGCCTGAGACATCCAGGACTCAAATTGGGCAGAGGGTGTGTCCTGTAATGATTTTTTAGTCAATTTACCGTATCGATATTCCCTGCGTTCTTCTTCAAGACTCATGTTTCCAATCCATTTCAGAGGTGTTCATTATTTAAATTACGAGTGCCTGTCGAACCTTTTCCGCTAGCGCAAGAGAAGATGTTAATCCGGGAGATTCTATACCGAATAGTTGTACCAGTCCTTCAACGCCATGTTCCTGCGGCCCTTGAATCACGAAATCCTTCACTGGATCGTCCGGACCTTGTAGCTTCGGTCTAATCCCTGCATAGGCAGGCACAAGCACACCTTGCTTCAGCGCGGGATAGTAGCGACTGATAGATGAATGATAGGCGTCGGCGAGGTCAGATGTTACTGCGTAATCTTCGTCCTCGATGTATTCAACGTTTGGCCCAAATTTGACCTGACCACCGAGATCAATCGTCGAATGAACGCCAAGGCCTGCACCGGATTTTTCTGGCACAGGGTATATCAGTTTATTAAATGGACTTTTTCCAGGCAACGTGAAGTAACTCCCTTTGCACAAATGTAAGGGAGGAACATCAGCGCTGTAATCGAATTCAAATGCGGCATGAATACCCTGCGCGCCCAGTCCCGCAGCATTGATCAGCTTCTCGCAGGTGAACTTGTAACTATCACCACCAATCTGGCTCGTAATAATGAAACCTTTGCCGCCCTGCTCCACAGATGTAACTCGTGTTTGACCAACAAAACTGCCGCCACAACTTTCTATATCGCCAAGATAAGCAGTCATCAAATCATGTGCGCTGATAATACCTGTTGAAGGAGAGAATAACGCAGCAACGGCTTGTACCTCCGGCTCTTCCTGCTTGATCTTTTGCCTATCCCAGTATTCAAGATCAAAAACCCCATTCGCCTCAGCTTTTAGCCTTATTCCATCGAGTACCTCGCGCTCCTCTTCGGTAGTAGCAACGATGAGCTTTCCGATCTTTCGATAGTTGACGTTATGACTTTCACAGTATTGATAGAGCCGTTCTTTTCCTTCAACACAGAGGTCCGCTTTCAACGATCCTGCTGCGTAATAGATACCGGCATGAATCACTTCGCTGTTACGGCTGCTAATACCTTGGCCAAAGTGAGGTTCTTTATCCAGCACGACCAACGAGCTCACCCTCTGAGCTAACGAGCGGGCAATGGCCAAGCCGACAACACCAGCGCCAATGACGCAACTTTCTATAAAGTCCAATTGATTTATCATTTAATCTAGATGAGCTGCTATTGTTGCTGATCAAGCAGACGATTCCAATCAATCAAGCGGTCTTTTTTCACCTACGAGAGAAAGTTCAGCAGCCAGACAGAGTCAACCATCTCTATCCATGTAGCGCTCCCAGCGGCCTTCGCAAAAATTTCTCTGTTGTACCGGTTAGACCGAAGCTGGCTGATCAAAAATATCAATGCCTGATATACCCGCATCACCTAAGTTTGCCAGTAATGATTGTTAATTAATGAGCACGACCCTGTTATCCTGCACCCTAAGAGAAACACCACCGAAAAGACATAGCGAAACTCTCTTAGCATGACCAACACGATCACAACAGATACCCGTGAAGGCAACAAACAGGCAACCCAGCGATTACTTATTCTGAGCGGCATTGTTGATGCTGCGCTTGGATTTCTTAAGGTAGGTGTTGGTATTTTCGCAAACTCCCACGCACTTATCGCTGACGGCATTCATTCGTTCTCGGACCTTGCTACGGACATCATGGTATGGGTATTTAACAAAATAGGAGCGGCAGAAGCGGATGAAGATCACCCATACGGGCACGCTAAATTTGAGACTTTTGGTACCTTCGTACTCGGTATTCTGCTGATTCTGGTGTCAGCTGGTCTGATTTTTGACAGCATGCAGCGGCTTTTAGATGTCTCTGAAGTCTCCATTCCCGCCTGGCCCGCATTGATCGCAGCGCTGATTTCCATCGCAGGAAAGGAATGGTTGTATCAAATCACCCACGCCTTGGGTAACAAAACCAACTCCCGCTTACTCGTCGCTAACGCCTGGCATCATCGAAGCGATGCATTATCGTCGATAATTGTGCTGATAGGCGTAGGTGGCGCAATCGCAGGCTTCCTGTGGCTCGAGATGCTGGCAGCGATGGGTGTTGCATTAATGATCGCACAAATAGGCTGGAAATTATCAAAACAAAGCGTGGAGGAACTGGTCGACACATCGCTAGCAGAGTCGTACGTTGGTCAAATCAAGGATAAAATTGAAGGCGTTGAAGGCGTCAATGGCGTGCATAGTATTCGCACAAGAAGGATGGGCAATGACGTGCTAGCAGATGTTCACCTGCAGGTCGAACCCTTCATCAGCGTATCCGAAGGACACCACATCGGAGAATGGGCAACCCGCGAGCTGACCAGCACATTTAGCGAGCTCAATGACGTCGTCGTTCACATAGATGCCGAAGACGACGAGCTGATTGAAGTTAACGCCCGTCAAAGTCTGCCACCATTGAGACGAGAGGCGCGTGAATTATTGATGACTCTCTGGGAGAGTGAATTTACGCCGAAACACGTCTATAAACTTACATTGCATTATCTGAACTCTGGCATACACGCTGAAATTTTTCTTGACCGAGAAGCCCATTTCGAGTCAATCGGCGATAGCGCTGCAGCTCCGAGTGGTCGAGCATTGGCTGACAAACTCACGGATATGGCAAGCGAAATATCTTGGTTACACAAGGTTTCCGTCTGGTTTGATTAGAGCACCTTTTACGCTCGACGACGCGCCAAACAGTTAAATTACCCTCTAGACAAAAAAAAGCGCTCTATTTTGAGCGCTAGTGGGAGGGTAACTCAGTCGTCTGAGATACTCAGAACAAACAATCGTCTGGGGTCATCTTCAGATAGAGAGCGAAAACTGTTCTTCTTGCTGCGACATAACCTGTCGAGGAACTATTGAGAGATGATCTTGCATGCTATTGTCGCATTCTGCTGGAGATCTAGATTCAGGCAAAGAGTGTGGCGCCAGTTCAAACTCGCTTTGATTCACAGCCACAGGCGTTTCACTCGCCAGCATTTGAAGCAGGTGGTGACAAACAACCCTGCCAACCCGCTCTTTTTTACGCGCCCTGGGCATACGCTTGGCTGCACTCATCGCAAGCTGCGAATGCCTTAGCGGTGCGCTTTCTAGTTTGTTCTGGATATCTTTTTCTGCTTTAGCCTGAATGTTTCGGTTCAATTTACCGGCCTCCGTTTACTGGATAAATGCACAGTATCAGCATACTGGTTTTATGTACAGTACTTTCCGTGATTACTCACTAGTGGAAGGCAATTTGTCCCGATTCCTGCACTAATTTCACACTGTCCCCTGCTTTGAATTTGCCTGAAAGCAACTCCTGAGCAAGGGGATTCTCTATATAGCGCTGAATGGCCCTTTTGAGAGGTCTCGCTCCGTAAACCGGGTCATAGCCTACTTCAGACAGAAAATTGAGGGTGTCTGCACCAACTTGCAAATGAATGTCGTTATCCTTTAAACGGGCTTTAAGTATCTCGAGCTGAATTTCAGCAATGCCCAATATCTGATTCTGAGCCAGAGGATGAAATACGACAGAGTCATCAACGCGGTTGAGAAATTCTGGGCGAAAATGCTGCGATACGATCCCCATAACAGCTTCTTTCATATCGTCATAGGCGGTGTCGGAGCCTGTGTCAGTTGCCATGGCCTGAATCACGTCAGAACCCAGATTAGAGGTCATGACGAGCACAGTATTTTTGAAATCAACCGTTCTGCCGTGACCATCCGTCAACCGACCATCATCTAGCACCTGTAAAAGTATGTTGAACACGTCAGGATGCGCTTTTTCGACTTCATCCAGCAATATGACCGAATAGGGTTTACGTCGCACTTTTTCTGTCAGGTATCCCCCTTCCTGATAGCCAACGTATCCCGGAGGCGCACCGATCAGGCGAGCAACCGAGTGTTTTTCCATAAACTCGGACATATCGATTCGCACCAGTGCATCTTCCGTGTCAAATAGAAATGTCGCGAGTGCTTTACATAGCTCTGTCTTACCGACACCGGTTGGCCCAAGAAACAGAAAGGAACCGTTAGGCCGATTGGGATCAGCGATGCCGGAACGAGACCTTCTTACGGCGTTCGAGACGGCGCTGACAGCTTCATCTTGACCAACGACCTGTTTGTGTAACTCAACTTCCAGCTCAAGTAATTTCTCTTTTTCACCTTCAAGCATTTTTACAACGGGTATCCCCGTCCATTTTGAAATGACCTCTGCAATCTCCTCTTCTGTTACCTTGTTCCTTAACAGTTTCATGTCCATCATTTCGGCTTGGGAAGCCGTTTCAAGTTGCTTCTCGAGCTCCGGAATGGCGCCGTATTGTAATTCGGACATTTTCGTTAAATCACCTGCACGTTTGGCCGAGTCAAGATTTTGCCGCGCGACCTCAAGGTCTTCTTTAATGTGCTGTGTGCCGCTCAAAGCTGCTTTCTCAGTATTCCAGATCTCTTCGAGATCCCCGTATTCCTTCTCCAGCGACGCGACGGTCTCCTCTATCAATTTCAATCGAGCGATAGAGCCCTCATCACTTTCATTCTTTAGCGCTTCCCGCTCGATCTTCAGCTGAATAAGCCTGCGCTCAAGGCGATCCAAATCCTCGGGCTTTGAATCAATTTCCATACGAATAAGACTTCCCGCTTCATCGATCAGATCGATAGCCTTGTCTGGCAATTGGCGGTCAGAAATGTAGCGATGTGACAATCGCGCTGCAGCGATAATCGCTGGGTCTGTAATATCTACCCCGTGATGAATCTCATACCGTTCCTTCAAGCCACGTAATATCGCAATGGTGTCTTCAACGTTGGGCTCATCAACTTGCACTTTTTGAAATCGGCGCTCCAACGCAGCGTCTGCTTCGATGTATTCACGGTATTCGTCAAGCGTTGTGGCACCAACGCAATGCAGTTCCCCTCGAGCCAGCGCAGGTTTCAGCATGTTACCTGCATCCATTGAACCTTCCGCCTTACCGGCACCCACCATGGTGTGCAATTCATCGATAAAGAGGATGACGCTGCCCTCTTCCTTCGACAACTCATTGAGCACAGCCTTGAGCCTCTCTTCAAACTCGCCCCGAAATTTTGCGCCGGCGATAAGCGCTCCCATATCAAGGGAAAGAATTTTCTTGCCCCTGAGTGTTTCGGGCACTTCACCGTTGACGATTCTCTGCGCCAACCCTTCCACTATCGCGGTTTTACCCACACCAGGTTCACCTATTAGCACAGGATTGTTTTTCGTGCGCCGCTGAAGAACCTGCACTGTTCGACGAATTTCATCGTCGCGCCCAATGACAGGGTCCAGTTTCCCGCTTTCTGCCAACTCAGTTAAATTTACGGTGAATTTATCCAGCGCTTGCCGCGTGTCTTCTGCATTAGCATCATTCACACTTTCTCCGCCCCTTACCTGCTCTACGACACGCTCAAGCGCTTCTTTCTTGATGCTAAATTTTGAGAAAAGTTTGCCTAGATCGCCGCGGTCTTCAAGCGCAGCCAGCATCACTAACTCACTAGAAATAAATTGGTCTGATTTTTCCTGGGCAAGCTTATCTGCCAGATTCAGCATCCGCCCAAGTTCGGGAGACATTTGAACATCACCCACGTTATCGGCGATCTTTGGCAAACGCTCGATCATATTCTCCAGCGCGGGTTGAAACGCACCTATGTCAATACCCATCTGAGCAATCAGAGGTCCGATTGAACCCCCTTTTTGGGTTACTAACGCTGATACTAGGTGAACCGGCGCGATCTGATTATTGTCCTTGCCCACAGCAACGGATTGCGCATCAGCGAGAGCTTCCTGTAATTTGCTCGTAAATCTGTCTATTCTCATGAAACTTATCCCGTAACCAGTCTGTTATCATGCAACATATAGTGGGGATGGTGATAACTTAATCAAGAAGTTGATGGGACAATTTCCTAAAACAGCGATTTACATTGAAAATTAACCCTTCTCACACATTCCAAGCCTTTGAAATCTTTGGCTTTGAATTTCATTAACTTTGAATTTCATTAACTTTGAATATCATAGGCTTTGAATATCATAGGCTTTGCGCCCTTGAGTATCGGAAGCCTGAAGAGCCATTACTGAGTAACTAAACGATGATCGAGTGGATAAAATCGATATTATTACTCCCAGTACTGGGCGGTTATTTCGTGGTTCAGCCCGAGTTGGAAACTAGCGCATCGCCTTACCCCGGGGATTCAATCGACGACATCGCCATATGGATTAACCGGTCGGATCCCTCGCAATCACTGATCCTTGCAACTTTAAAAGCGAGTAATCAGAAACCTGTAAAAGAAACTGGCATTCTGGTTTATGACCTTAGTGGAAAACAGATTCAATTTTTACCTGGCGGCACACCGAACAACATTGACATCAGATACACCCCAAATAAGCCTGGCGAAGTCATTGCAGTTAGCCATTGGTTCAGTGGTGAGATCACCCTTCACAACATAGATCACACCCGATTGAGGGTAGATGATAAAATTCGCAGTACAAATACCAGCGGCGTGCCAAAATTAGTCGGCGTGTGTATGTACCAACCATCCCTCAATGGGAACTTGGCTTATGTTGCCACAGGAAAAGGTGGAGACATTGCCTTCTTCCAGATTTCGAACATTGACGGTACGCATAAACTGCAAAGCCGATTCAAGCTCGGTTCAGCAACTGAAGGGTGCACTGTCGATGATGCTCGCCAGCTATTGTATGTGGCAGAAGAATCGAGGGGCGTTTGGAAATTTGACCTGTCGAAAAATACGCTCGAAGCACCGGAATTGATCGTTAAAACAGGGCTGTTTGAGCCGCTAACATCGAATGTCGAAGGTATTACACTGCTTGCAACAAACGATACCGATGGATACCTCATTATCTCTTCGCAGGGGAATGATGAATACGCGATAATTGATCGCGTCAGCTACCAGCACATTGCCAATTTCGCCATCGTCGAGACTGATGAGACGAGACAGGCAGAGAAGATTGACGGTACCAGTCATACCGATGGAATCGATTTGACGAGCGCTAATCTTGGACAAGCGTTGCCAAATGGTATTTTCGTCGCACAAGACGATGACAACACGTCTAACGGAGAAACGCAGAATCAGAACCTGAAAGTCGTGCCGCTTGAGAAGATATTGAACCAGATCGAACTAATTTCTAATGACTAACAAAGTTTACATAACGCCCGCTGGAGCAAGATCCCTCCGAGATGAACTTCGGAACATCTGGAGTGTTACCCGACCGGAGGTAACACAAAAAGTATCCGATGCTGCGGCGCTCGGTGATCGTTCA
Source organism: uncultured Gammaproteobacteria bacterium (assembly GCA_913050215.1). GTDB lineage: Bacteria > Pseudomonadota > Gammaproteobacteria > Pseudomonadales > Azotimanducaceae > UBA4582. The sequence goes on along the minus strand of CAJXBG010000002.1, from coordinate 44,680 downwards.
GAAAATGCAGACTATATCTATGGCAAAAAGCAGCTCAGAGAAATCGATAAACGTATTCGTTACCTAACAAAACGGCTTGATAATCTCGAGATTGTTGACAGACCGCCTCCTGAACTGGATAAAATATTTTTTGGCGCTTGGGTGCGACTGGAAGACGAAGAAGGCGAAATAAGCGAACTGCGCATCGTGGGTGTAGACGAATTTGATTTAAAGAAACGCTGGATAAGCCTTAATTCTCCAGTCGCGCAAACCCTGTTGGGAAAACGCAAAGGAATGGACGTCATTCTTAAGCGACCCATCGGCGATCAGGAAATGTACATTAGCGAAGTGAGTTACGATGGCTTCGGGAAATTTTCTTTACCGGATCCAAACGACATCACAGTACGCCCTTCCTCTAATTCCAGTGAACTATAAGAGAACTATTTTTAATGTCCTATGAAAGACAAAACATCCGATCAATGGATGGGTACAGCTCAGGCGAGCAGCCTCTTGACGACAAGGTCATCAAATTAAACACTAACGAAAACCCGTACCCGCCTGCGCCTGGCGTGCAGGAGGTCATATCAGGCTTCGATGGATCAAAGCTCAGGCGCTATCCACCCCCCACCGCCGATGAGTTCCGAAATCTTGCAGCCAAAATCCACGGTGTAAACAAAAATCAGATTATTGCCACTCGGGGTGGCGATGAGCTGCTGCGCCTGTTGTTGACAACGTTCGTAGATCCACTTGATCCTATTGGAACGACGTCCCCGACCTACTCACTCTACCCAGTTCTGGCACAAATACAGAATTGCCCCGTAGTCGAGGTTGAACTGGAGGATGACTGGTCACTACCTACAGACTTTGCCACCCGAATGAACGCCGCTGGTGTCAAGCTGACTCTTATCGTGAATCCTCATGCGCCAACCGGCAAGTTGTTTTCTAAAGCGCAAGTACGGGATCTTGCAGAGACACTCGATTCTGTACTCCTTATTGATGAAGCTTACATTGATTTTGTCGACCCTGACCTGAATCATGATTGTCTCAGCATGATCAACGAATTCGATAATCTGGTATTTCTTCGCACCCTTAGCAAGGGCTATTCACTTGCCGGTCTCCGATTCGGCTATGGCATTGGCGCTGAATCGCTGATCACGCCCATGCTTGAAAAAACCCGTGACAGTTACAACCTTGACCTACTGAGTCAAAAAGTCGCTGTCGCTGGCATCGCCGATCAGGCATATGCAGCTGACACCTGGCAGAAAACACGCGCTGAACGTAAGCACCTGACGAATGCGTTAAAAAATCTCGGCTTCAGTGTTTTGCCGAGCCAAACCAATTTTTTGCTTATCACTCCCCCACCCGACATCGGCCTCAGCGCACTTCAGATTCAGCACAAGTTAAAACAGAATGATATTCTTGTTCGATATTTTAGTACATCGAGGCTGATCGAACGTATACGTATTACAATAGGTACGGCGCAAGAGAATTCACAGCTCATCGAAGCACTACGTTCGATCAATGCGTAAATTTTCGCTAAACTTGTTTGACGTAAACAAGTGCATTTAAATTCACCACAATAGTTTAAACCCCTGAATTACTTATGGTTTTAGCAGAAATAAACGAGCAGTCCCTGACCGGACAAATCGTTCTTACACCCAATTTTTCATGGAGCTGGAAAGCTAATCTTTATTTGCTCTACACCCTGATGGGCATTTCTTTGGTGGTTGGCTTAGGCTTCATGATTCACGGCGCATGGCTCGTGCTGCCATTTTCAATACTCGAGATGCTTTTTCTCGGCGCTTGTATCTATCTTTGCCTGCTGAAGTGCGATAGACAGGAAGTTATCACGATTTCCGAACATGAAGTGCTCATCGAATCTGGTCGGAGGAAACCCGAACAGTCTCGTCAGTTTAATCGGTCCTGGTCACAATTCCTTATCTCCACACCAAAACATCCGTGGGATCCGAAAATTGTCTGCATCAGGTCCCATGGCAAAGAGCTCGAGATTGGCAGCTTTCTTAATCAGAAAGACAAGTCAGAACTTGTTAGTATGCTTAAACGCGTCGTCTATGGTTACACCGCTTAACAACTCGTCATCGTACTTTTTCGTGACTTTGGGTCGGAACGCGGATGATTTAGATCTAGTGCGAGATACAGTCCCATTAGAATAAGATCTGGCACTATTTCGTCGAACAAGCCTTCATCTTCAAACAAATGAGCAAAGCCACCCGTACCAATTACCATTGGTTTGTCCCCAGCGAACATCTCCTTTGAGATCTGATTCGTGAGTTCGCGAATCGCACCAACATTGCTCCAGTACAATCCCGACTGAATACTCTCGATTGTAGTTCTACCCACCGAGGTACCGGGACGTCTTATTTCAACCGAGGGTAATTTTGCCGCCTTCGCTTCCAATGCCTCCATCGAGAGTCTTACTCCTGCAATAATATTTCCACCGAGAAACTCTCGATTAGAAGATACGGCGCAGACGGTCGTTGCTGTACCGAAGTCAACGATAATCAGGTTTCTATTCGGATAAAGATGCGACGCGGCAACCGCATCGGCAATGCGGTCGGAGCCTACTTCGAGCGGGTTTTTATACTTGACCTTAAGTCCGGTTTTAACACCCGCCTCAAGCACGAACGGATCAATATTAAAATATTTTGTACAGGCGCTTCTGAGCGAATAAAGCACGTCGGGTACAACACAGCATATTGCAATTCGGTCAATTTCTTCTGGATTAAGGCCGTTTTCACGCAGTACCGATCGCAAAAATATTGCAGACTCGTCCGAGGAAGAACCCGCCTGCGAGGTCTTTCGAAATTGCAGAAGCAATTTTTGATTCTCGTCAAATACACCACCGTAAAGCTGACTGTTTCCTACATCCAAACAAAGAATCATTATTTACGTAAACCCTCGAAAGTTTAATTTGATTTTACACTAGCTGTTTATTCACTAACAATTTTGTCAAGGGCGATTGCCATGTCGGTTTTCGTCTTGCCCGAACAAATAATATCAGCGCCCTTGTACACCTCAAACAAATGAGCATTGTCTCCTGCCACTATCTCCTGAAGGTCGTTATGAACAACAAAATCTATGCTGGTGGACTTTGTGAGTTTTGCGACCGCCTCGTCCCGTGCTTGCTGATCGTTGGTGTGGGTAAGCTTGAAGGCAATAACCTTTACAGCTTTGTTGACACTAAACCCTTTAATCAAATCGATAATTTTGTGATTTTTACTCAGTACAATTTTAAACTCGGATTGAGATGACATTTTAGCTTGGTGTTTGGGCGGGGTTATCTCTCCATCGATTTCAATGCCCGATACTGAAAAGTCGCTAACTGCAGCAAGTTGGACAACCGCATCAAAGTTAGAGTCAGCTAGAATCGCCCTCAGTTCATTTTCAAGATCCTGAAAACTTTTGAACTCTCGTAAATCACCTGTATCGCTCGGCTTTTCAGCCCTATGACTTCCGAGCGCAACAACTTCATGGCCCTGTTGACGGAACCAATCCACCAAGTGTGCACCAGTCCGGCCAGTGCTAAAGTTGCTGATCGTTCTAACAGCATCGATCTGCTCCTCAGTACCGCCATAAACTACCAATATCTTCTTTTTCCTAGAAGCATGGTCTGCAACCCCAATCACTCTATTTCCCAACAACCTGTCTATGGTTGCCAGAATTTGGTCCGGCTCTGCCAGTCGACCTGCGCCCTCTTCACCGCAAGCCAATATGCCTGACTCAGGATCCTGAAATAAGATACCCCAATCTTTCAATTGTTTGACTGCTTGCTCGACAGCTGGATGTGCCCACATCGTGTGATTCATAGCTGGCACAATGAGATATGGTTTCTCGAAGTGATGCGCCAAAAACAGAGTACCTATCGCGTCGGAAGCCGTTCCATTCGCCAGCGCCGTGATCTGGTTCCCTGTTGCAGGACACAATAAAATCAGGTCAGCCCAACGCTCTAAGTTAATGTGCTCCATCGCGTCTCCTGATGAAAAAACATCATCAAACACCTTATTGCCTGTTAGACCTTCTAGCGTAGACCTGCCAATGAAATGATAAAGGGATTTACTTGCCGCGACCTTAACTTCGCAGCCTGCTTTGACAAGGCTTGAGATCACCTCACATGCTTTATAGGCGGCAATTGAACCGCTCATTTGAAACAGTATTCGAGGTTGAGCCGCAGAAGAGGGATAACTCATGAATTAACTACTCCGGTTGTTTATTACAAATGCAGCATAGCCACTCATCCATGCAACAGCTTGAATAAACAGAAAGAGGAGCCTTGAGCCAATACACCAAGGCCGCTTGAGACTTAACAGGTGCTGGTCGATATATCGAAGATTGCGCAATTTGATGGTACCTGTCAGCAAAGATCAGGTCCTTAGTCATTCATTTGACCGCAATTTAGAAGATTCAGGCCTTAATGTCCAATCTCCAACGACGAACCCGAATCGGTTTCGATCACGCCCTTTTCAACCTGCGTTTTTAAAGACCTAGCGCCCAACGGTCTCCAAATACCTGCAGGATGCTCTCTGGCATAAGAAACAAGCGGAATGTTATCCGTCTTAATCGTTATTGCACCGGTCTCGGCGGTATTGAGCACCTTAATACTTCTGGCTCTGTAGCGGTTTAACACGCTTTTATGCGGGTGACCAAACTTATTGTTATAGCCTGCAGAGACCAGCACTAGGTCCGGTGCCAAACGATTAAGAAAAGCCGGCCCCGAGGACGTCGCGCTACCATGATGCGGGGAAATCAGAAGATTTATATCTCGGAGCCTTTTCATGCCAGGGCGTTCTTCCGCATCTGAGCTGATGTCTCCCGGGAGCAAAATCGTGTACCGCTTGGTCTGCACAAGTAAAACACAGGATTGATCATTCGTGTTGTTGATCTGCTTAATGCTCACATGCTGGACCAATGAATATTTGACACCGTCCATGATCCACCCATCAACCTGATCACAAGAGATGTCCATCGCATTGACCGGCAGACTTCGGAGCGTTTGATTAATCTCAAAGTTTCGACGCAGCGCTTCAGCACCACCTGCGTGGTCGTTATCATTGTGACTAACAATTAACCTGTCAATTCTGCTTATGCCCTGGCTTCGAAGAAATGGCGTGACGATTTGTTGACCCGTATCGAACCGTGCCCCATATTTCGGTCCGGTGTCATAGACCACAGTGTGATTGGCTCCTCTGATCACAACACTTAATCCCTGCCCCACATCAAGTAGCGTCAATTGAACTTCTCCCTGAGAGGCTGAGCGAGGAATTTGGCCTACCAGTAACGGCAACAGAAATATCACACACAGCCATCTCGGTACCACGCGGCCAGGAGCGAAAAAAATGATCACAGCGAGTATGGCTGACAAACCCGAAGCCAGCGGAAAAGCACTGGGATAAAACATCAATTTGAATTCACTCAGAAAGGTCAGATATCGCCATAACCAAGCCAACAAATCCATCATGAGTGTTACCAACCAGGCGCCAATGGCATCGTGAAGCAACACCGCAGGCAAGCTAACAAAAGTTAGCGGAACAATAACCAACGAAACAAACGGTATCGCAACGAGATTTGCTAGGAATCCAATAAGTGACAACTGCGACACATTGATAAGCATCAACGGTGCCATCCCAGCAAATACTACCCATTGCGAGTAAATCATTTGCTTTCCTTTATGTGAAAACACTTTCCACTGATGCCGTAGCGCTTCATGCCTGAAAATTGCTATCCCGGATAATGCTGACCCTTCCTCCATCATGGGAGATCGGCTCAAATTCAGATCACCTCGTGACAGAGCAAACACGAATAACAACAGGAACACGGCGCCAAAGGAGAGCCAGAAACCTGGCGATAAAGAAGCAAAAGGGTCTATCAGGACAACACAAAAGAGTGCAAGACAGCACATGGTCAGCACAGAGGAGGATCGTTTTAGGAACAACGCAAGGTATACAACAAACACCATGGTTAACGCCCGCTGGACAGGTAAGCCTCCTCCCGCTATCAACCCATAGAATAGCGTTACGGTTCCAGACAATATCCCTGCAATCAGTCGGGTATTTGGGACTCGCTTAAAAAGATATCTGAATAAACCCAATGACAAAGCAGCAATCAAACCAACATGCAATCCGGAGATAATGAGTAGGTGATTCGTCCCGGTTGAGGACAGTATCTCCCACATGGCAGGCGGTATCTCCTGACTTGCTCCCAGACTCAAAGCCAGAAGCAGAGGCATAAAAGTATTGTCACCAGCGAGAGACCTGATTCGGTGACTTAAGTGTTGCCTGAATCGGTCGGCAAGCGTCTTAAGTCGGAAAACGCCCTGTACCGACAACTGCTCCCCGGATCGAACATAACCGATTGCTACGATTTGGCGACTAAACAACCAAGCTTCATAGTCAAATAATCCCTGATTCGCTAACCCTCTTGGTCTGTTCAATCTCACCTCGAGACGCAGCTTTTGCCCTGTCTGCACCTCAGCATCCGTGTACCAAGACAACTGCACAAGGCCGCCTTCCCATCCGCTATCTGTCTTCTCAATCTGAAACTGGAACTTGTTATGACCTCCTTTATGCCAGGCATTTAAACTCCCGTGGGCCCCATCCGACGCACGTGCATATACCGGTAGAGAGCTCACGTAGCCCTCGATCACCATATTCTTTTGTTCCAACTCAGGGGGCAGCGAGGCATCAAGCCACTGATGTGTATTGAATACGACATAGAGAAAACCGAGATAAAAAGCGCCGAAAAACTGGCTACGAGCTTTTGTTAGGGCAAACAGGGCAATAGGAGAAAAAAGGCATAGTCCCGCGACGGTAGATGGTAGAATTACGATTGGCAACCGAACGGTTAGCAGCGTTGCGCAGACAAAGGCAATAAAAATAGCGTTCATGAACTGACCCAGAGGTTACGATTTCCCCCGAAAGTTCGAGTCTATGACGCAATAGTGAAAATTTATGTGCGAGATATCTGTAATTGATGGAGACGATCTCTCGACGCAGCTATAATTTACTCTCAAGATCGCACATCAGAAAAAACCAAAGTTGAAAAAATACCTTCCAAACAGAGACGACCTCCGAAAGCAAAAAGCGTTGCACTTTTTCGGCGAGGTCATTTTTCAAAATAATCTATGGCACTTCAATCGACATTCAGTCTCGGTCGCATTTTTTGTCGGTTTTTTCTGTTGCTTCCTACCCATACCTTTCCAGATGATTCCCGGTATATTCCTTTGCTTATGGCTCAAAGCCAATGTACCTATTTCGATCGCGCTCATCTGGATCAGCAATCCGTTCACGATGCCGCCGATGTTTTATGCAACCTACAAAATTGGCACATGGATACTTAATGAACCGAATCGCGTTAGCACTATCGAGCTTTCATTCGAATGGCTTTACCAGCAGTTCGCTTTGGTCTGGCAACCACTTTTGCTCGGTTCACTCATTACAGGCATCACGCTCGGAACCCTCGCGTTCATAACGTCCAGACTCTATTGGCGGTGGAGGGTTTCAAGAAACTGGAGCGAGCGCAGACGCAGAAAAATCAAGCAAAGGCTGACGGAGCGTCGTGCCAAAGACCGGTCAAAGCATTGAATCTAGTATTTATTCTCTTCTGAGAACCTCTGCAGGGTCCAACCGTGAAGCGGTGTAGGCAGGATAAAGTGTTGCCGACAGAGCAATCACAATCGATACTACGACCACAACGGCAATATCACCATACCTCACGTCACTGGGCACCTCGCTGAAGTAAGTCCCCGCTAGCATTCTGCCACCAACGATTTGTTCGATAAAATTTACAATTTCGGGCACAAAATAGGCCATAGGTAAACCGACAGCCAGCCCCAAAATGATCCCAATCAAACCGATCACTGCACCCTGAATGACGAAAACCAGCATCAAACTGTTAGAAGGCAAACCAAGCGTCGTCAATATGGCGATGTCACTGGCCTTATCTTTAACCATCATACTAAGACCCGAGACGATGTTGAACGCTGCGATCATCACTACAAAAGACAGCAGGACAAACATCATGACTTTTTCCATTTTCACTGTTTCGAAAAAATCACCATACTGTTCGGTCCAACTGGATGTCTCGACCTGCTGACCATATTGTTCCAGAATCGCAAGAACATAGGAGTCTGCAGCAAAAATATCATGTAATTTAATCCTGAAGCCCGCTCTATTATCGCCGGATATACCTTGTAAGTCCTCAAGCGAAATCAATATCAAGCTATAATCCAGCTCCGACTCCAATTCAAAAAAGCCTTCTACAGTGACTTTGGCAAGCACCGGCTTTACAGAGTGCCCACTAGCATTTGGCTTTGGCAACACGATTGCAAGCTCGTCACCTACCCTCAACCCTAGTTGATATCCGAGTGTTTGACCGATCACCACTGCATTTGAGCCAGGTGTCAGCACAGTCATTTCTCCATCGACCATGTGACTGGAAATTACTGAGACTGAAGGCTCTGAAACCGCATCAACGCCGTATATGGTGATCAATTTACTCGCGTTTCTGCCTACCACCATACCCTGACGCTGTTGGAACCGCGCTACATAGGCAACATCAGGATTAGACATCAAGACATCGCGGTCTAGGTGGGCCCCCTGATCGACCAACACAACATGGGGCACTGCACCCAGTATTCTGTGTTTTAGCTCAGTATCGAAGCCGTTCATCACAGAAACAATCACCGTCAGAACAATCACTCCCAAACTCATTCCTACCAAAGATACCTTCGATATAAAAGAAAGATACCCGGTATCTTTTCTGCTGCGGGCATACCTGACCGCTATCTCGAAGGGAATTCGAAATTTCAATCGAGTACTCCGTTATGCAATTCAAGTTTACGGTCCATACGTGCAGCGAGAGCAAGGTTATGCGTGACGATGACAAAGCTAATATTCAACTCGTCGCTAAGTTCGATCATCAACTCATCAATTTCAAGCGCGGTGCCTTCATCCAGATTACCCGTAGGTTCATCCGCGAGAACACATTGAGGACGTGTTACAAGCGCTCTTGCGATAGCAACCCGTTGCCGTTCGCCCCCAGAAAGCTGACCCGGTCTATGATCCAAACGGTCTCCCAGACCAACGCGATCCAGCATTTTTTCAGCCAGTTCCGTTGCTTGTACTATCGCCGCTCCACCGATTCTAAGCGGCATCATGACGTTTTCGAGCGCGGTGAAATCCATCATTAAATGATGGAATTGATAGATGAAACCCAAAGTTTTATTTCGTAATCGGCACAGTTCATCTTCGCTTAGGTCACGGAGATTCTTACCATTTATTTGTATGCAACCCTCTTCGCAACTGTCTAGACCGCCCAACAGATGAAGTAATGTACTTTTTCCACTTCCGGACAAACCAACAATAGCAATTCGTTCTCCCTGATTCACCGTCAGGTCTATGCCTCGCAAAATGTGAAGATCTTGTTCACCTTGAACAAAATGTTTATGGATGTCTGTAGCTGTTATCACAGGGTCAGGCTTCATACTGCAAACACTCCACCGGATCAGTCTTCGCAGCAGAAAGAGCCGGATATATTGACGAACACAAACAAATAATCATGGATACAAACGCAACTAGAAAAACATCCCCAGGTAATATTTCTGAGGGTAAATAGTGGACAAAATATTCATCCATCAAGCCTAGAGAAAATTGGTTTTCAATCACTAAATATAGGTTACTCACATTCGAAGAAACAAGAATACCCAGCAACACACCTAGCGTTACTCCCAACGCGCCCACTAGTGCACCGTGGAGAATAAATATCCGCAAAATCGTACTTGGATGCGCTCCCATGGTTCTAAGAATAGCGATATCCGAACGTTTATCGTTCACAACCATCACAAGGTTTGAGACAACATTGAAGGCGGCAACTGCGATCAGCATAGAGAGAAGCAGAAACATGGTAGATTTTTGAACACTAATTGCGTTGTAGAGATTGCCATAGCGGCGCATCCAGCTGGCATAAAAAACATCGGAACGATTCAACCCAGCCGCCAATTCAGGCAACACATCTTGCACCTCAAACAGATCGTTAAGTGAGATGCGTATCCCGTTAACGCTTTGGAGACGCAAGAGCCGTTGTGCATCTTTGTGGTGCATAAGGATAGTCGACTTATCCGCATCTGTTCCTGCAGTAAATTCACCCACAATGGTAAATCGCTTGCTTCTAGGTACAGGCCCCGCAAGTGTGAGCTGGGCATCCGGCATTATCAGCGTTACTCTGTCACCTAACGTGACATCCAGTTGCTTAGCCAAACTTGAGCCAATGATTAAACCAAACTTCCCAGACACCAGCGCATCTAGCGATCCAGTTTGGGTAAATTGACCAATACCAAAAATTTTGGATTCGGCTACTGGATCAACACCCGTAAAAGACACTCCGAGCAGCTTATCCTGCCCAATGATTAAACCAGCGCCTTCGACGTAAGGCGCCGCTGCAACGACTTTTGGATGGGCTAAAAAACGGTCCGTCACAGCTCCCCAGTCTGCAAAACCATTATCAGCAAAAACAACGCCATGAGGAAGCACAGCGAGAACACGCTCCCTGAGTTCCCTTTCAAACCCATTCATGACTGAGAGCACAATGACCAGCACTGCAACACCCAGGATAAGTCCGGCGACAGAGATCAGTGACATAAAAGAAACCAACTGATCCGATGCACTGGAATAGGTGTAGCGGAACGCTACCCCCATTCGCCAATTGTCAATCAAAGACCTCAAAGTTACGCTGTCCAATACGGGAAAGAACGTATTGAAGCATATAAGCACAGGCGCTTCATCCTTCACAGTATTATTCGCGCTTGGGATTGTGAACTAGCGCCTGAACACACGTAAAGTGAGTTGCGACGTCATTAATTGCGCAAGTACTGAAAAGACGAAAAGGCAGGACTGCTATCGACTCAATGATCAACTACAGGTCAGTCACCAGCCGTGCTTGGCGCCGATGTAAACAAGGCTCGCCAGTCAAATAAACGAGATCAATAACGCGCGATGAAACTCGAGCGGCACGGATCTAGTTAACATTTCGCTCGCCATCTTTCCAGAACGGTTTTCTGAGTTCTGTTTTTAGTATTTTGCCTGCGCCTGAAAGTGGCAATGGCGCTGACTGATAGCTCACCGAACGAGGACACTTAAACCCGGCAATCAGTGTCTTACAGTGTGCGATAAGATCATCCTCAGAGACATCCATTCCTTCCTTGGGAACCACAATCACATGGACCTGTTCACCCCATTTTTCACTCGGAATACCAATCACCGCACATTGAGCAACCGCATCATGTTGATAAATGGCATTCTCAACTTCGGCCGAATAGACATTCTCTCCACCTGAAACAATCATGTCTTTAACACGGTCTACGATGAATAGAAAACCATCTTCATCTAGGTAGCCACCGTCACCAGTGTGAAGCCAGCCGTCGACGATAGTGTTGTTGGTTTGCTCTTCCATATTTCGATAACCAAGCATGACATTGGGTCCTTTCATACAAACTTCGCCAACAACGCCAGTTTCTACAGGTGCGCCTTTTTCATCGAGTACCGCGAGTTCTACGCCTGCAATCGCCTGACCTGCGGATTTCATCTTACCTGCAAGCGGGCCTTCAAACGTGTGTCGACCAGCATCTAATAACGTGATGCACGGGGCGGCCTCAGTTTGTCCATACGCTTGATAGAACTGTGTATGAGGTAGGATTTCCATCGCTTTTTTAATCACTGGCTCAGGCATCGGCGACGCACCGTATAGAATCTGGCTCAGAGATTTCAAATCAAAGTTCTCAACCTCGGGATGATTAACAAACATATTAATCATTGTTGGGACCAACAACATTCGGTCAATGCTATATTCCTGAACCCCTTTCATTGTGCTAACGGGATCGAATGCCGGTTGGAAGAAATTTGAGCCTGCTGTAGCTGCCGTCATCAGACAGACAAATGCATCTGCGATATGAAACATTGGCGCAACATGCAACACTTTATCGGTTGGTGACATGTCAAATACAGAAAAGGCCTGCAATGCGTTAACCACGAGGTTTGCGTGGCTGAGCATGACACCTTTAGATCTACCAGTTGTACCGCCAGTATAAAATAACCCTGCAACATCATCGCCTTCTCTACCCGCATCGGGCATTGGGTCCGCCGAAACTAGATCTGTATATGAACGATAGCCAGCCGGTACATCACCATCATCGATAAAAACGAAATGTTCAACGTGGGGTAAATCACCGCGTATCTTCTCTATCAGTGGGACAAAGCTGGCGTCTACGAACACAACTTTCGCCTCAGAGTCAGTCAGCCAATATGTCACCTCAGGACCAGCAAGACGGGTATTTACCGGCTGAAAGACGCCACCAGCCCAAGGCACAGCAAACATAAATTCAAAGTAACGATCACTGTTGAGCGCAAGAATAGCCGCGCAATCTCCATTCGCTATACCCAGTTTCTGTAGACCACCGCCAAATGCAGCCACTCTTACTGCAAATTCTTTCCAAGTCTGACTTCGTTCGCCATCGAGGGTTGCAATCGCATTACCATTCGTTTGGGCAGCACGGCGCACAAGCTGAGTCATTGAATACATTGGGAACGCTCCTGATTGTAATATCTATTAGTGAAATCGCTGAAGCGAATGATGCGCTATTCCAGCTTAACTTATCAAGAACAGGATGAGTTTTACTGCATCAAAGCATCGCTCAACCGAGGATAGAAATCTGAGAAACTGTTCGACATGTTTGCCTGAATGTAAACCAGGGCGAGGGGTTCACACCCTTTCAGGCAAGGCGGAAGTTTTGGGATTGACGGTAGAACTAAGAGGTGCGCTTGTCAGAGTGACAGAAAGGTCGTTATCCGCGATTTTGGGAGGTACTTGCCTCAACAAACAGCGGCGTGTCAGCCCTGCTTTTGGCGCCAGATGGTATCGTCATGTCGCTTTCAGCATCACACTTACTCATATCACCGCCACAAATCTCGCAAGGTCCACCTACACCGACATTTGCTAAGCCGCCACAGCTGCCACTTATAGGCTTTCGACCCATCAGCACACCAACGGACATGGCTCCGACGATCGTCAGTAAAATAACAAAAGTGATTAGTATTTCGGCCATTCCTGAACCTCTTCAGTGTGTTTACACCCTTGAATGGGTGTCTTCTGCTCGGGCTAGCACTTTGCATTTGAAGTGACGCACGCAACCGCAGCTTGGTATTTTATTGAGTAGAAACGTACTTATCAAATGCCTTTGAGGTTTTTGCGACAAACCCTTCGGCCCCTTTCATTATAACCATTATTGGAATGTTTTGGGCATTAGCCAGCGCAATACCTTTCTCTGCTCCCATCACATTGATTGCTGTTGCCAACCCATCAGCTCGTGCAGCAGAAGCGTCTAACACTGTCACCGAGGCAAGATTGTGGGTTATTGGCATGCCCGTTGCCGGATCAATTGTATGGGAATAGCGTTTGCCATCAAACTCAAAGTAGTTTCGATAATCGCCTGAAGTCGCCATGCCGAGGTTCCGTAACTCAATCACCGAGTACATTTCTCGCTTGGTTGAGTCCGGCAACTCTATTGCAATTCGCCAAGGGTTGTTTGCCTGGTTTGTTCCCAGACCCTTAAGTTCTCCGCCAATCTCAACCAGATAGTCTTTGTAACCTTCACTGTCGAGCATCTGCGCGACCTGATCTACTGCGTAACCTTTCGCAATCGCTGAGAGATCTAGGGAGATATCCCGTGTGCGTTGAACGTAAACATCACCCAACACTAACCCGTCGGTACCAGTTTGGCTCAAAGCTTCTGTAATCACTTCCATCGGCGGTACTCTTGAATCCGTCGGTGTTGGACCAAAGCCCCACAACTCAACAACGGGTCCAAGTGAAATATCGAAAGCACCATCGCTCAGTGCATGGATTTGCGCTGACAACGCCAAAACCTCTCGCGTTTCATTAGACACTGGAAATCGCGTATCGAGTGCGCTTCGGTTGAGTAAAGACAACTCAGAGTCATCTTTGTAGTTGGACATTAGCTGGTTAATCCTGTCCACCGTCATCTGAACTGCATTCTGAAGCTTGTCCCGGTCTACATTGGCCCCCACAACCTTTACGCTATAGGTCGTGCCCATGGTGTTTCCGGAAACCGTCACGATCGGCGGCGGCTTGGGTTCGCACCCGCCTAGCCACAAAACAGTGGCAACCAAGAGAGTGATCAACCTTGACCTTGGCACAACTGTTAGTGTTATAAATTTGCTCACTGAACCTCTCTAAGACGATGCAGAAACAATCAACGGCAATCTGTCACGCAATTCGTTTTTCGCAATTTTTTCAAGAGTTGAACGCGGCAAGGAGTCGACGATATGAATAGCTCTGACGACCTTAAAATCGGCGAGGTTGCTCACGCAATGATCGATAATTCTGCGCTTAATCTTCTCCTGTTCCACTTCATTCAGGAGCCTCGGTATTTTCTCGCTCAATATGACAAATGCAACAGGCACTTCATCCAGCATGTCATGTTTTTGAGCAACGACAGCGCACTCCGAGACAAGACCTGATGACATGATGACCGTTTCGATTTCCGATGCGGCAACATTTTCTGCGCCCACTTTAAGCATGTCTTTTTCTCGATCACAGAAGAATAGGTTACCATTTTCATCAAATCTCACCACATCGCCGGTAACAAACCAACCGTGTTGATCGAAGCTCTCACGATTCGCCTCTGGATTCTTGTAATACTCTTTAAAAAGACTGACGCCACGTACGCCTCTAATCGTAAGAAATCCTTTTTCACCCACCCCGCAAAGCTCATTAGCTTCATTTGTTACTCGCACATCGTAGGCAAAACTTGATCTGCCCATCGATAATCTGGGCCCTGGATGATCAATATCTCCGATGATTCCCTGTGTGATGGTCTCTGTCATACCCCACCAACCGATCGTTTGGATATTATAACGGCTCTGCACTTCCGGTAGATGTGCGCCTAATCCCCAAAACCGATATTGGTTTTCCTCAGGTACCGGTTGAGAAGCAAGGGCTTTGACACAAAACGGAATAAGTGACGCCCAACTGCAGCTATACCTCGCAGAGACCGACCAGAACCTCGACGCTGAAAACCTTGGCTGCAATACCATCGTGCCGCCGGTCCAGAGTGTCGATAGCATTGAATACGACTGGGCGTTTGTGTGAAACAAGGGCAAAACAATCAACGTACAATCTTCATGCCGCAACCTCATTTGAGTCGCGTTCACCTGCGCTCCCCAAACCGCATTGGCATGTGTCCAGAGAACAGCTTTTGGGCGAGACGTAGTACCGGATGTGAACTGGATTCCCAGATCAGCCCAGGGATCTGCTGCTCTGGTCATGGGCGCGACAGCTGTGCTCCGTTCAAGCAATTCAGAAAAAGGCCTAAACTCGTTTTCCTCCGAATCAGGTACGTCCCCATCTGTCACAAACAGCGACTTGATCCTAGGCGCTGAACTACGCAACAGTCGAGCAAAGGTAGGCTGAGTGATAGCACAACTGACTTCCGCAAACTCAGCAAAATAAGTCAGGTCTCTTGCCACAGATCTCGTATTGGTCGACACAGCAATAGCACCGAGGTGCGCACAAGCGAACCAGCAGAGAAGAAATTCCGGGCAATTATCCATGTGAATAAGTACCTTGTCTCCAGCAATCACACCAGATTTTGCGAGATTGTTTGCAACGAGAATAACTTGCTGCTGAAACTCAGCATAAGTCCAACTTGCATCCTCCAAATCAAAAGGTGACCAATGCAAAAACACCTTGTCAGGCGTGCGCTCTACCCACTGATTTAACAACCAAGGAATGTCACGACCTTCACACTGCAATCGCTGTGTATGTGTGAGCGTAGCTGCAAGTGATTGATCCGACGCCATATCTGTTCCTGTCACCCTATATTTCAACCAAAACGCTCATCAAGCTTCGAGCCAATCAAGCCACGCACCCTGAGGGATAGCCTTTTTGGAGATCAGATCTTCTCAATCAGATTTTTGAACGCATCACAGTTTCTGACTCGCTCCTCCGAGGTTGTGCCTTGGAAGCTTACATTCAAGTTGGTGACGCCTGCTTCCTTGTATACCTGCAGGCGCTCTTTCACGAACCCCTCTGAACCAATAAGCGAAGTCGAATCTAAATAACTTTGAGGTATCGCAGCTTCGGCCTCTGACTTTCGACCAGACAGATAAAGATTTTGAATCAATTCAGCCTCTTCTTCATATCCATACTTTCTGAATATCTGGTTGTAGAAATTCTTTTCTTTGGCACCCATACCGCCTACGTACAAAGCAATTCCGGGTCGAGACATATCGCGATAGCTTTCCAAACCCTCACCAATAGCAACGGAACCTCCGGCATAAACTTCCAACGGTGGAAGCGAAGGATCACGTTTCGCGTTGCCACGTCGTAACGCGTCTCCCCATACTGCCTCTGCGCCTTCCGCCATGAAAAACGCGGGCAACCAGGCATCAGCGATCTCTGCTGTCATCTCGACACTTTTTTCTCCCAAAGTAGCCAATGCTATGGGAATATCGCTGCGGTAAGGGTGGTTGATTATTTTTAACGGGATACCAAGTCCAGAGCCTTGATCCGCGGGCAATGGGATTTGATATTTCTTTCCCTGATAATCGAGTTTTGCATCCCTTCTCCACACCTCTCGGCAAATATCAACGATCTCCCGGATCCTGGTCATTGGTGCGTCATACGGCACACCGTGGAAGCCTTCAATGACTTGAGGACCGGAAGCGCCCAACCCAAGCATGCATCGACCCTCAGACAGCGCATCAATGCCCGCCGCCGTCATCGCCAGTAACGTTGGCGTGCGGCTATATATATTCAGGATGCCTGACGCAATGGTTACTCTCTCTGTTTTAGCAGCGACGTACCCCATCGCACTCACCGCATCGAAAGAATAAGCTTCAGCCAGCCAAACACAGTCAAGCCCGGCTTTTTCCATCTCTACGATTTCTTTGGTGGCGCCGATATAGCTCTGGCCATAGTTCATTGATGTTGAAATTTTCACATATTCACCTTTAGTTAGTTTTCGTTTGAATTGAGTCTACTGGTAACCAAACGATGAGTTCAATAGCGACATCGCCAAGATGATCCATCGTGTTACCATGCGCGGGGCATTAATTCACACATCATATGACCTACAGAGGGCCACCATTGAGCAAGCAACATCTAGTTTTGATCGTCATCAGCACATACTGCTTGGTGGCGTCCTGCACCCACTCACAATCGATTATTCCGGCTTGGCAGGAACAAAAAGAGCAACCGACTACAGAAACCAGCGTAACTTCCGAAGAGCCGAAAGGGCCGAAAGTGCCGAACAGGCTGTTTCTCCAACAAGTCTCATCGTCGAGTGCGATTATAAAATGGCGCGGTGACCAGAATGAAGTTTGGTATGGCACAAAAAGAAATGACTTAAGCGCGCGCAAGAGCGCGGAGCAAGAGCGCAATCACAAACTGGTCGTTTTAGACGATCTAAAACCCGATACGCGATACTACTATGGATTTAAGGGAAACGGTTCACGTGAAACGGTAATGTCCTTCAACACAGCACCACGTAAAGGCGCCCTGCCCTCAGACGGCAATACGCATATATGGTTACTGGGAGATTCGGGTACAGCGACGGAAAAATCCCTTGGGCACTATTCTCATGCGGGTAAAGCAATTGACGTGATGAACGGTTTTCTTAAATATAACCAAGCGCAAGCAAATAGCGAACCTTTGGACCTGTTGCTACTCCTTGGCGATAACGCGTATGTGGAAGGCACTGACGAACAATGGCAGGGCGCGTTCTTTGATATTTACACAGACATCATCCATTCCGTCAGCACTTGGCCAACTATTGGCAACCACGAGATGGGCGTCGGCGCACCCTTCGATGTTTGCCTGTTTAGGAAATTACCGGCGTGTGATGCTGGCCCGCTGATGATTCACATGGGAGGTATTAGCACCTCTGCTGATCCTGATTCCTACGATAGTACTGGCGACGGACCGGATGCCTACGGTTTACCTTATCTGAACATATTCAGTCTGCCCTCCCGAGGAGAACTCGGCGGTGTGCCCAGCGGGACCGAGCAATACTACGCGTTTGACTACGGTAACGTACACATTGTCAGTCTCGATTCCCAGCTTTCAAACAGAGACAAAGACCAACGCGCTGCGATGAGGGACTGGCTCATTGATGACCTGAGCGCAAATCAGTTGGACTGGACAATCGTTATTTTCCATCATCCCCCATATTCCAAGGGAAGCAATCACGATTCAGATCGCGAACAGAACGAAATTGACATGAGGCAAACGTTTGCCCCCGTGTTTGAAGATTACGGTGTCGATGTTGTCTACAGCGGTCACGCTCACTCCTATGAGCGTTCTTGGTATGTTAACGGTCATCACGGAATGTCTGATACCTTCGACCCGGCCACTCAGGCGCTGCTAAATGTCAAAGGTGAACCATCGATGGGACAACAAGGAGAATTATACCCACAGTTAGACAGCAGCGGTGCTGATAAACGCACGGTTTACACTGTTGCAGGCAGTTCCGGCAAAGCGGATAGACAATCCCCCTGCGCTGAGGGTCAGTTTCAAGGATGCACCTTGCCGAATTGGCTGGAACATCCGGTACACAGAACCTTTGATGAGGCAAAACCGGGATATAGAAAGAACGGTTTGGCGATAAAGGGGTCGGTTGTTATTGATGCAGGGAGGAACGAATTGACTTCGAGGTTTATCGATGAGCACGGCGATGTTCACGACTACTTTACAATCATACGAGGAACTCGATGAGACCAATCCTACAAATCATGTTGGCATTGATAAGCCTGTATTTACCGGTATTATCGGCCCACCAAGGAGATCATAGCAGCATCGCCGAACTCGATGCATTGCTTGCGATTAGCCCTGATGCCCCTTCCCTACTTATGACCAGAGGAGCAGCCTACACTCGCACAGGGCAATGGGACAAAGCGGAACAAGATATTCGACGGGCAAAACAAATAGACACGCACATCAATGTTGAGTTTGCGCTTGCCCAACTTTATTTTCACAGTGGTGCATTCAATAATGCCCTGCTTCACATTAATCAATATATCGAAATCAATCCTGAGTATGCGCCCGCCTTACTGCTAAAAGCCCGCTCTGCTCATGCAGCGAAACAGACGAAGCTCGCGCTGCAGAGTTGGAATGATTATTTGACAATGGAACCTCTAGCTCACCCTGGCGACTACCTTGCCGCGGCAAAACTCCATGCTCTCACAGGTGCCAGCGGCTTGAAAAAAGCGCTCGATCTCATCGACCAGGGGATAGAGAACATTGGCCTGACAGCGCAACTTCAAGGCTATGCCATGCAACTTGAACTTGATAGAAACCAACCAACACGAGCCTATAACCGCTGGCGCAGTCTTGAGCATCAACTGGGAACAACACCGAAATATAAAATCACTCTTGCACAACTACTTATTCTCACGAACAGAGCTGGCGAAGCAAGATTGATGCTTGAAGATGCCAGAGCCCAGCTTTTGCAATTAAGAAAAACACCCGCGAGGGAAGCGCTTGACCTGAAACTCTTGAGCATAGAAAAACAGCTCGGATAATGCTTACCACCCAAACAGACCCGTAGACGAGACAATGAACCAGGCACAGACACCCCCCAGAATAAAACTCGCTAGATTGCCAACCCCTCTGGTAAAACTCGAAAGATTGTCGAGTGCCCTTGGCGGACCCGAAATTTGGCTAAAAAGAGATGACCTTACGGATACCACGGCATCAGGCAACAAGCTTCGAAAGCTGGAATTCAGCGTAGCTCAGGCGCTCGAAGAAGGCGCGACACGTTTAATCACTGCCGGCGGTCCTCAGTCTAATCACTGTCGCGCAACCGCCGTTATCGCCAGACAACTGGGCATAGAATGCCATCTGCTTTTGCGAGGTCGGGAGCCAGAAGAGGCCGATGGAAACCTGTTCATCGACCAAGTGTTAGGCACCACTATCTCCTATCTTGATCAAGCTACGTTTGACGCTTTGGATCAATATGCTGAGAACTTGATATCGCAATACGCCAGTCAGGGTGAAAAAGCCTTTTTCATCCCTGTCGGTGCCAGTGACGAAATTGGTCTTTGGGGATATATCGAAGCGTCCAAGGAACTGAAGGAAGATTTTACCGCCAACAATATTTCACCTGAGTACCTAGTCTCTGCGGCAGGCTCAGGAGGCACGATGGGCGGATTGATTATAGGCCGCGAAAAGTATCAGCTGGAGACTCGACCCATTGCTTTTAATGTGAGCAATGACGCGGCGTATTTTCGCCGAAAAATTACAGCAGATATTGCTAGCTGGAATAAACGCTACAGTCCGCAACAGGAGATCAGCCCCTCAGCGATTGATATCATAGATGGATATGTTGGTCCCGGATACGCTCGTGCTGAACCCGTCATATTTGATACAATCAAGTGGCTGGCACAACTGGAGGGAGTCATCCTCGATCCGGTATACACCGGCAAAGCGTTTTACGGCATGATTCAAGAAATCAAGGCCGGCAAGTTCCAGCATTCAAAATGTCTGGTGTTTTTGCACACAGGTGGCATTTTCGGTTTGTTTCCACAAAAATCGCAATTTTAACGGTTTACACCGATTTTACTCTTACAAGGAATTCGTCCTTCATGAAGTTACGCTTTGCACTCATATTTCTTTTTGGCTTGAGCTTTATTTCAGGTTGTTCGACCGTAAATAAAACTTTTGATTCGATCGGTGGCTTATTCAATAAAAAGGGCGACCAGTGCAGTGGGCCTGATTGCGAGAACCCTTCTCTCATCGATAATCAGCGCACTACGAAAAAGTGGCATTGTTATGGGCAGCAAGGCGTCGAAGAGTGGGAATGCCAAACAGAGGCTGATGATACAAAAATATCCTCGATACAGCCCGAGACCCGTGCTCCTCGACAAGCAGTTTTACCAGAGGTAGAAACGCTTCAACAGCAGCAACAGAATCCAACGGCCTCGCTGGAGGCACCCGTGTTTACTGAACCTCAAGCTGAGGCAGCAACCCTGGAGAGCGCACCACCAGAACAAAATAACAGCTTGCTAGAGCAACCGGCAGATTACTACACGATTCAGCTCATCGCGTTACCGCAGCAATCGGAGGTGATGGAGTATGCCGAGACCAACGGTATCACTGCACCGTTGACCGCTCTCATAAATAGCCAGGGTACTCCCTGGCATGTATTGCTCCTTGGTATCTACCCGGACAAGTCAGCAGCAGAAATAGCTGCGTCGGACTGGATCGCAGCTAAAAACCTGAAGGTAAAACCCTGGATCAGACCTCTAGGACCGTTGCAGGACGCCATCCGAGAGGCAGTAGAAGGCTAACACGAATGATGTATGTCACGTTGCAACGAGGAACCTTGTTGTGAGTTCTGGTAAATCTAACCCGCTCGCTCGAATACCGGGCGTGGACACTATTCTTGGTGCAGACGAAGCTGCACCGCTAATTGCCAAATATGGGCATACAAAACTTGTTCAATGCATTCGTGACCAGCTCTCTACAATTCGAGCCGGCTTGCAGCGCACGCCAGATTCGCCGATTCCCACAGCTTCTGATCTCTTAGCAGAAGTGGAAAATACACTCTCTCACCTAAACCAAGGCAGCCTTCAAACTGTACTTAATCTCACAGGAACCGTTATTCATACTAACCTTGGTCGTTCACAGTTACCGCAGGCTGCCATCGATCAAATTAGTGCGGTGGCTGCAGCGGCATCGAATCTCGAATATGATATTTCCAGCGGCAAACGAGGAGACAGAGACTCTCACACTGAGCAATTGTTGGCAGAACTTACCGGTGCTGAGGCCGCCACGATAGTTAACAACAATGCTGCAGCTGTCTTGTTGGTATTGAATACCCTAGCAAGAAACAAACAGGTGCCGGTTTCTAGAGGCGAGCTGGTCGAAATCGGGGGTTCCTTTCGGATTCCTGACATCATGTCAGGTTCCGGTTGCACCCTTGTAGAAGTTGGCACAACTAACCGAACTCATCTGGTGGACTATCAAAACGCGATTAATACCGAAACCGCCATGCTAATGAAGGTCCATACTAGTAACTATGAGATACAGGGCTTCACCAAGTCTGTTGACGAAGCGGCTCTGGCGTCCCTCGCTCATGAAAACAACTTGCCCTTTGTGACGGATCTAGGAAGCGGAACGCTAATTGACTTCGGTCCGCACGGATTACCTCCGGAACCCACGGTACAACAAGCAGTCACAAATGGCGCTGACATTGTGACCTTTAGTGGAGACAAGTTGCTAGGGGGGCCGCAGGCTGGGATTATTGTAGGGACAAAAGAACTGGTAAACCGGATCAAATCTAACCCGCTTAAGAGAGCGCTCAGAGTCGACAAAATGACGATAGCAGCGCTATTTGAGGTGCTGAAACAATATCGGAACCCGGAGACTGTCATCTCAAACCTTCCCACCTTGCGACACCTGACCAGAAGCCAGGCGGATATCAAAAAAACGGCAGAACATCTGAAACCGATACTGCAGAGCGCTGTAGGCACTTGTGCCACGACTGAAACAGTTGAGTGCCAATCTCAAATCGGCAGCGGCTCACTTCCAACGGCGCTGATACCGAGTTGGGGAATAAAAATATGTCCGGTGCTTTCTGATTCGGGGTCCAGTCATGAGCAATTATTGCAGCAAATCATTGTCGCTTTTCGTAACCTGCCACTTCCAATGATTGGCAGGGTGCAAGACAGCGCCTTGATTTTTGATGTTCGCACACTCGATGATGCAAGCGCCGTCACTGACCAACTACCCCTTCTGCCATTATGATTATTGCCACCTCGGGCCACGTCGATCATGGTAAAACCAGCCTAGTAAGAAGACTCACCGGTATAGACACGGACCGCCTGGTTGAAGAGAAAAAACGAGGACTGACAATCGATCTTGGATATGCCTATTGCAGCCGAGGTAGCAATCAACTCGGATTTATTGACGTACCCGGACATACTAAGTTCATCAACAATATGGTCGCAGGAGTTGGAGAAATAGACTTTGGCTTGCTGGTGATTGCCGCAGACGATGGACCCATGCCGCAAACACAAGAACATCTCGCAATCCTGAATCTAATTGGCGTGACCAAAGGTGCCATAGCGCTGACCAAAACAGACAGGGTTGATGCACGCCGTGTCGCCGAGGTAACAGAACAAATAAAATCTCTCGCGATGGACACATTTTTGTCTCAGGATAACTGCGAGATTTTTAAGATTTCTAATGAAACCGGTGATGGTATTGAGGCGTTGGCTGATTATCTATACGACACGTCATCTCGTCTTGAATCGAAATCTGCCACCGGTTTTTTCAGACTATCAATTGATCGCTGTTTTAGTGTTAAAGGCTCCGGGCTGGTCGTCACCGGCTCAGTGCTTGCCGGACAAGCGTCTGTAGGTGATCAAGTGCTCATCAACCCAGGGCAGCACATCGCACGCATCAGAGGTATTCATCGGCAGAACAAACCGTCTGACATGGGTCGTGCAGGAGACCGATGCGCGATCAACATATCGGCTCAGGGGCTTGAAAAGACAGATATACATCGGGGCAGTCACCTCTCGACGAAGCTTGACAAAAGAGAAACCGAGCGATGCGACATCGCCCTTCATATTTTGCCAGATGAGGCAAGATCACTGAAGCACTGGACTTCCGTGCATGTACACTTCGCCGCCAGCCACACCCGGGGCCGGGTAGCAACGTTGGATTCGACAGCAATTGCACCGGGTACAACCGGGCTCGCCCAACTGGTGCTTACCGAGCCGCTTAATCTTTGTGTCGGAGATAGTATTATTATCAGAGATCAAGCGGCCGAGAGAACACTCGGCGGCGGCTTTGTACTTGATCCTGTCTCGGTCGTTCGCGGCAGAGCAAAGCCCGATCGTGTTGCGCTGCTGAGTAAAATAAAAACAGCCTGGGACTCGCGGCACGTCGATATCACGCTCAAAAGCTCAATCGATGCCAACCCTCTCGGTGTTCCTATTTCGACGATCGAGAACGCTTTTAATTTCACAAAATCAGAAATTGAAGAGCACCTTGGTCTGATTCATCAAACGGGAAAGCCAATAGCCACACTCGAAAAAGCTTCGAGTGACCAGATCTACTTATCAGAGGATGATCAGTTAATTAGCGATCAAAATCTAAAGAATTTAACCTCATCAATGTCGGAAAAACTTCAGTCGCTGCTCAATAATGACAAACAGAAAAACGGAGCAACGCTTAGCCAAATTAGCTCGATGATCAGCAACAAACTTTCCGCTGGTGTCGCAACATTGGCGGCAAACAGTCTGGTTGCGAAAGAAAAGTGGTCTTTTGCAAATGGGCTGTATGGCTTGTCTGGGCATCGGGCAGAGATGTCCAGTGCTGCTGCTAAACTGTGGGAAAAAGTTGAACCGATTTTACAATCGGACCCCATCCGTCCCCCTGTCGTTCACGACTTAGCAAAGACACTGAATCTTCCACCGCGTGCGCTCGAAAAATTATTAAGTGAACTCACAAAACTAGGATATCTGATCAAGCCCGTATCCAATCGATATTTTCTTCCAGAAGGTATCAGTCAACTGGAGCTACACGTCCACGAAACATCTCGTTTAAATGCCGACGGTAAATTTTCAGTCAAGGAATACCGTGATGTGACACAGATAGGTCGCAACCTGTGTATTGAGATTCTCGAATATTTTGACATCAAAAGAATTACCCAACGCATCGGAGATCAGCGAATTACTATTGCCAAGCAGTCGTAAGGACACTCAGAGGTTACCATCCCGTAAAAGGCCAACAGTCAAAATGAAATCATTCAACAACAAGGTCGCTGCCATCACTGGCGCCGGATCTGGCATGGGTCGAGCGCTGGCAAAATCCCTAGCCAGCCGCGGTTGTCACCTCGGTTTAGCTGACATCAACGAAAGCGCACTTGAAGAAACTGCAAAAGATTGCAGGAACTACAACGTGGACGTCACTACCTATATCGTCGACGTATCAAACAAGGATTCGGTATACACATTCGCTGACGATGCCGTTCGTGATCACAATCACGTCAATCTTGTGTTTAACAATGCCGGTGTGTCGCTCACAGATAATGTTGAGCACATGACCTATCAAGATTTTAATTGGCTAATGGATATCAATTTTTGGGGCGTTGTTTACGGTTCTAAGGCTTTTCTGCCGCATATGCAAAAAGTTGAAGAGGCCCATATTGTTAATACGTCAAGTATCTTCGGTACCATTGCGGTGCCATCACAATCTGCCTATAACGCATCAAAATTTGCAGTCCGGGGCTTCACATATGCATTGAGAATGGAGCTTGAGAAAACACATATTAATGTCAGTTGTGTTCAACCCGGTGGCGTAAAAACCAACATCGTCAGGGATTCACGCTACGTCGCTCCAGACAATGCTGCACCTACCAAAGAGGAAATTACTGCTACATTTGAGAGCATGGCGAATCTCACTTCGGACCAAGCTGCTGAAAAAATTCTGATGGGAGTCATAAAAAACAAGGCACAGATTCTCGTGGGCCGAGACGCAATGTTTATCGCTATTCTGGAGCGCCTTGCGCCTGTGCTTTACCAGAAACTGATCAGCAGGGCTTTCAGTTAGAGGTAAACAGGGAACGTCTGATCGACTTCGAAAAACAAATAATGCGCATTAAGCAGTATTCAATTATTACCGCATCTATCAATTAACAGACTAATCTTCGCAACCAATTTCAGAAACCAATTTCAGGAACCAATTTCAGAAAATAAGAGGCTAGATGAGGCGCACCAAATCACACGAGAAGCTAGTCCTGCCAGAGGTTTTCAACGCCTGAACTTTCCTGCTGTTTACTGAGAAATGTCTCGTGTCGCGCAACTTCTGCTTCAGCAGCCTTGATGACTTTCAGCTTGCCGCGTGCGTTGCTAACTCGACGAATACCCGTACCCTCCTCGCCGCTACTCGATTCAACCTCGCCCAAACCTAACGTCACTTGACCGCCGGTCATCAACAGATAGACATCAGCCAAAATTTCAGAGTCCAGTAACGCACCATGCAAATCTCGTTGTGAGTTGTCAACCATGTATCTTTTACACAACGCATCTAGGTTATTTTTTTGTCCCGGATGTTTATTTCTTGCAAGCTCCAGACTATCAACGATTGAACAGTAGTCGGTTATCTTTCCCAGTTGTGGAGACATCAGTGCCATTTCGCGATTAATAAAAGCCACATCGAAAGGTGCATTGTGGATGATGAGCTCGGCCCCCTTAACGTACTCCAGAAACGGATTGAAGATGTCTTTAAATACCGGTTTATCCTTAAGAAATTCCTGTGTAATTCCGTGAACCTCTAGCGCTCCATCGTCAATTTCTCGTTGAGGATTAATGTACTGATGGTAGTGCCTTCTCGTTAATTTCCTATCCACGATTTCCACACAACCAATCTCCAAAATCCGATGGCCAAGTTCAGGGGAAAGCCCCGTTGTTTCAGTGTCTAGTACAACCTGCCTCATAAGATTATCCTAATTAAGTTCATCAATACCTCGATTGGCGAGGGTTTCTGCAATGTCGTTTTCCCTGTGACCACTGTGATCTTTTACCCAGTGCCAACTCACTGCGTGTTGACCTGCTAGCCGCTCGAGACGTCGCCGGAGATCGTGATTCATGGCGGGTTTCTTGTTCGCCGTTTTACAACCACGCGCCTTCCAGATTTTTTTCCACTCAGTAATTCCCTTGCGGACGTATTGAAAATTGGTAGTTAGCTCAACCCGGCCTTGCCGTTTCAATAGTTCAAGCCCCTTGCTCGCAGCCATCCGCTCCATTCGCTTGTTAGTGGTGCTATGATCTTCGCCCCAGAGTTCTTTTTCTCGCGTGCAGTTTCCTCTGCATGCACCATCCGTAGAAATTGGAACCGTACTCATCTTCGCCTCATTGCGTCATACAGGAATTAGTTTTTGCTCTCGGGGGGGATGACGCGAATTGTTCGCGGGGAAGCATTTCTACCCGCCAAGGGGCGAACGGCCGCTAGCCGACCGAAGGATGTTTGCGTTTTCCATACAGGCTTGATGGGTGTGAGTGTACCAACCTGTTTTCTTGCGACGATCACATAAACCGCTCCGAACGGTAGATTAGCGTTCCGACTCAATCCATTGGAATAATCGGCTTTCTGACCGCTATAACCCACAACGGGTAACCCGTAAGTACAATACTGCGCCCGATCAATTTTAAAATTAAGCAGGTTTAGCCAATCCATCACCCTTCCGGGACGGATAAAATTCCCTGACCAGAGAGGATGCTTCCTCAGGCGACCTAGGGGCTTACAAAGTCCCCAGAGGCTGTGGGGATTGAAACCGACAATTACCACGTGTCCCATCGGCAAGGACACTCTTGATACCTCCCTGAGTAATTGCTGAGGGTTATTAGAATATTCGAGCAGATGATGCATAAGCACGACATCGACAGAATCATTCGCGAATGGCAGTGCCGCCGGGGAAGCGGCGCAATAGGCTGAATCAGCAGGATGAATATCAAGCTTGAATTTATGTCTGATTGGACTTGACTCGTAAAGCACACCGGACTGTATGCTCATTTGCAGCAAGTGATAGCCAAAATAACCGGGTAAAAGCTGTTCTAGAATCGCATTCTGAGTTTCGCTAACCTGCTCGCCCAAAGGGCTCTGAAACCACTCCCGTAACGCCTCAATCAGTTCGTTCTGTTCCAAGTGGTATCTTCCTGATTCTGACTTCATAATATTAGCCTCTCACAAAGTGAGCGATCCACCCATCGATTCAGGTTAGCAGTCCCCGGGTGATCAGATTATACTCCGCGACTTAACGCACTTGTATCGTAAAACACAAACCTGCTGAGCTATTTACAATGAGCACCAAGAATCTTAGCACTATCCTCGCGCTGATTGTTACTTTAGGTGGTTGCCAGACAATAATTCCCGAGTCATTTCTCAGTCAATCTAAAAACGCTGAAGGCGTCGGTACAGAGGCTGATCAGGCAACGGATGAAACGGTTTCTTATGAGAATCTTTCGAGTGCTGATCAAGTTATGTTAGCTGTAGAGGAACAGCACCCCTCACCATCAGATGAGGCCGCAGCACTCAAAGAAAAAGTCACGATACCCGCCAGCATAGATAGTGTTGGTGTTCCATCAAACGTGATTTCTCAGGACACTGAAGACGCCATCAATGAAATCATACCGGCAGAAGACTTAAAAGCCGATCAACTCAATCTCTGGGCTCGGGTACGCAGTGGTCTTAGCCTTGAGCACCACCTTGACCAACGGAGAGTGCAGGCTGAAATCAACTGGTATAGCAGACACCCAGCTTACCTAGATCGTGTTACCGATCGAGCATCACGATACCTGCATTATATTGTTGAAGAGATTGAACAACGAGGCATGCCCATGGAACTGGCTCTGCTTCCGATTGTCGAGAGTGCTTACGACCCATTTGCCTACTCCCACGGTCGAGCCTCAGGCTTGTGGCAGTTTATCCCGGCAACGGGACGAATGTACGGACTCCAAGTTGACTATTGGCATGACGGCAGACGAGATATTCGCCTCGCGACCCGGGGAGCCCTCAATTACTTAGAAACGCTTCACAGGAACCTTGACGAAGATTGGTACCTTGCTTTGGCTTCCTACAATTCAGGTGAGGGCAATGTTAAACGTTCCATCAGGAAGAACAAAAAAGCCGGAAAACCGATCGACTTCTTTTCTCTGAAATTATTCAGAGAGACCAGCGCATATGTTCCCCGGTTACTGGCAATCAGCGCTATTGTTATGGAACCAGAAAAATATGGCGTAAAACTTAAACCTCTCTCGAACAAACCGTATTGGGAAGCCGTAGATATCGGCTCACAAATGGACTTGAGTAAGGCCGCAGAAGCCGCTGAAATCAGTATTGAGGAGCTCTACCTGCTCAACCCAGCATTTAATAAATGGTCCACCCATCCGGAAGGTCCACATGAAATTCTAGTACCTGTCGACCACGCAGAGACTTTGAAGCTAAATCTGGTAAATCTTTCCGAGAGCGAGCGTCTTTCTTGGACTCGACACAAGATAAAATCAGGCGAGAGCCTCAGTGTAATCGCTGACCACTATCACACAACAATTACTGCCATTCGCAATGCAAACAATATCCGAAGTAACCTCATCGTAACTGGCCAGTCATTGATGATTCCTGTCGCGAGTGCTGCAAGTAATACTTATCAACTCAGTGATACTTCACGGCTGTCAAATAAACAAAACTCCGTGGCAAACCAATTAGGCACAGACGCGATCCGCTACACGGTATTGCCTGGTGATACTTTTTGGGATTTGTCACGTAAATTTTCTGTGGGAACACGTTCACTCGCCAAATGGAATGGCATGGCTCCCACCGACATTCTTAGACCTGGTAAAGAACTGCTGATATTCGGTAAGCGCGAAGACACGGCCACCCTTGCCCTGGCCAGCACACCGAGCCGTAAAGAAGTTATCCGGAAGGTCAACTATCGCGTGCGGAAAGGAGAATCTCTAGCAATGATCGCAAACAAATTTAATCTTTCTGTCGGCAGTGTTAAGAAGTGGAACGCGAAACTCGGTAATAAAAAGTATATCCAACCCGGCGATCGAGTGACGCTTTACGTAGACGTCACCCAAACCGAATAGAGCTAGCTGTAAGCAAGTAAGGTTAGACGATAACTGAATCGCGCTGGAGTTCGTAAAAATTCACCTAGCATCACAATGTAGCATCGAATGCTTGATTAGTTTTGAACTGCAATCGCTAATTCACTCTATCGATAGCACCATCTTCACCCAACGTTTCACGAAATTCAAAATAGTCGTGAGTACCCTGCTGAACAGCAAGCACTCTTGCAAGACTCGTTAGTTCTGTCTCGGCCATCCCGGTTTCGGATTTGTTAGTCACATTCGTAACACTAAGCACAACAGCATCACCGTCAGGCAAAATTGCACTACCTATCGTCTTACTGCCTTCAACTGGTCTGGCTAGGCTAAACGCTTCTGTGACAATTTCGCGGTCAAGTCCTAGTTGATTACGCCCTGCCTCACCAACAACCTCCCACTTCAAACCGAACTTGTCGGCGACAAACCTGGTAATAGACCCGGTATTTAGCAAATCGACAATTTCTACACTCTGCTCTCTCGCCAACTGGGCCGCTTTCTCGCTGGTCAAAGCATTCTGAATATCTGCAGACACTTCGACTAAAGGACGTACCTCGCGCGGTTGATGTTCTTCGACTCGAACAACAACATGATGGTTCGGATCAATTTCAATCAAGTCGCTGTTAACGCGATCCAACAGCACATCCGAACTGAATGCAGCATCCAACACCCGGGTATTCGCCGCGATGCCGTCATTTGTAGAACGATTTACTTTACCCGTCTGTTTGATTTCCAATCCGAGTTCTTCGGAAAGCTCAAAAAGATCATCGCTTTCATAAGCCAACTCGCTCAGTCGAGCCGAACGATTGACGAACACCTCTTCAGCTTCTGCTTCACGGTAAGACTTTTCTAATCTCTCTCTTATCGCGAAAAATTCTGGTGTCTGTGCAGCTTCCACGTCTAACAATTTAATGAGGTGGTAGCCAAACTCTGTTAGAACAGGCGCTGAAAATTGATTCAATTCAAGATTATTTGCGGCTTCCTCGAACTCAGGCACAAAAGTATCGGCTGCGTTATAACCTAGATCACCGCCCACTTCCGCGGAACCCGGATCCTGAGAGTATTGCTTTGCAAGTTCAGAAAAATTGTCACCCGACTTGAGTTTTTCATAAACATCTTGAATATTAACCAGCGCTTCTTCCTGACTCACTTCATCATTGACTTCAAAGAGAATATGCGCCAATTGTCGACGCTCGTCTTCGGCATAGATTTCCTTAGTTTCCTCATAGAAAATCAACAAATCGTCTTCTGAAACATCAATCTCGCCTAACAGGTCGGCTCTCTTGAGTTCAACAAAACTTAATTCGACACTTTCTTCCGTCATATACAGATTAGTGTTGGCGTTATAGTACAACTCAACATCGTCTTCACTAACTTCTATTTCGTCAATCAACGTTTCTGTGTCGATCCTCAAATATGCGATATCTCTTGTCTGTTGAGCAAGGCTACTCGATTTAAGCACCTCATCTTCCGTATAAAAAGCCGTCGCGCTAATCGCTGCACTCAATTGCTGGAAGGTCTTGTCCCTTCTCATTTCCTGACGGTATAAAACCGGTGAAAAACCGGCGCTACCAATAACTAATTGAAATTGTCCCGGATCAAAAACACCGTCTAACTGAAATGCGGGTGTGGCGCGTATTTCATCATCGAGCGCTGCATCACTAAAACCTAATCCGAGATCTTTGGCCGCATCAATTAAGAGTGCTCGATTTATCAGATCTCGCAACACATTTTGGCGCAACGTATCTTCATCGATATCGTCCAGCGATACTTCTTGCGCTAGCATCATGCGCCTATTTCTTTCAACCGCGAGTTCCATTTCCTGTTGAGTAATATCAGTACCATTGACCGTAGCAACTTTAGGCACGGGCGCCAAAAATGTCGTGATAGACCCCATACCGAAAAGGGCGAATACGATGATGATCATAAAAACAATAAATTTCGCAACCAGTCCTTGGGACTTGTCACGCATGTTCTGGATGGACATTTACTACCTCAATCTTCCAATAAACGGGTGTCTAAATCTAAGTGGTGTATTCTACATCGAAAATGCGGGCACTAATTCAGGGAACGCACAAAAAATGGCGCATCCAAGATGCGCCATTTCATGAAAGATTGAACCGCCCTTCCTTTCGTACGATTACAACCGCAGCCAAGGACGTAAAGCGCCAAGACCAGAGAGCAATCGGTTCCATCGAATCTCAGGACTACAATCTCAAGGCGACCATCTCAACCTGCGATGAGCATAAGACAAAATAATTGCCTCATCCTTCTCTCTGCATTGAAGATGACCGACTCTAAAGTAGACTGGAACCAAGAGACGTTTGGAACCAAGCGACTAAATCGGGTTAGACCCTGTTAGTTAACAGCATCCTTCAGTGCTTTACCCGCTTTAAAGGCAGGTACTTTAGCCGCAGCGATCTGTATTTCTTCGCCAGTTTGAGGATTTCGACCGGTTCGAGCCGCCCTATCTCTCACTGTAAAAGTGCCGAAGCCTACCAAGACGACAGAATCGCCTTCTTTCAGAGCACCAGTTACTGAGTCAATCATTGAGTCAAGAGCCCGGCCCGCTGCTGCCTTAGTAATATCGGCAGACTCCGCTATGTTTTCTATTAATTCTTGTTTATTCACACTGCACCTCTTTGTGTTGAGAAACCAAGTATTGGAAATCCCAGTACCGATAAAAAATTTTTAAGAACCAAACAATGTACACTATGGTACCTGTTAATACTCTATCAAACTGCCAATGACCGCAGCACGCCCAAGATTAAAATCAAAAGCATTTTTATTAATCCAAAGCTCTCCGAACGTCGACACGCCTTTGGCAAGACGAAGTGCGAAAGCCTGCTTTGCATAAAGCCACAACCACACTCGAGTTATACCAACTCGGCAAAATAGCTGTCAAGACAAAGTTCCTAATGTGCACTAATTCTGCCGTCTAGCTCGGAATCCTTTCTATTTTCTTGCTTTTTTAGTTCTTCTTCAGTTAGCGGTTCGGGCATACGTTGAAGTGCTACCTCCAACACTTCGTCTATCCATTTTACCGGGCGTATATCTAAGTCGCCTTTGATGTTGTCGGGAATTTCTTTCAAGTCACGCTTGTTTTCATCCGGAATCAAAACGGTCTTGATGCCACCCCGGTGCGCAGCCAGCAACTTGTCTTTTAATCCACCAATGGGCAACACCTGGCCGCGTAATGTTATCTCCCCAGTCATTGCCACATCTGATCGAGCTGGAATACCCGTGAGTACGGACACGAGCGCGGTGCAAAGACCAATACCTGCGCTAGGGCCATCTTTGGGTGTTGCGCCTTCGGGCATGTGTACATGCAGATCATATTTCTCGTAATAATCCCCTTGAATGCCCAAGACCGTCGCACGACTTCTGACAACAGTTAAGGCCGCCTGAATTGATTCCTGCATGACATCACCCAGTGAACCGGTCTTGATGGTAGAACCTTTTCCAGGTACCGCCATAGCCTCGATAGTGAGCAATTCTCCGCCAACACTCGTCACAGCCAAACCGGTCACTTGACCAATCTGATCATTTTCTTCTGCTTTACCGAAATTGAATTTTCGGACACCACTGTAATCCTCAAGATCTGCCGGAGTGATAGCAAGAGTGTCCGGAACTTCACCTTTGTCGGATAAGGCTTTTTTCTTAACCACCTTACGACAGATTCTTGCGACCTCACGCTCAAGCCCACGGACGCCAGCCTCGCGACTGTAGTACCTAATGAGATCTCTAAGTGTGTCTTCTCCGATTTCAACTTCGCCGTCTTTCAAACCATTGTTACTAGTCTGCTTTGGTACCAGGTAGCGGGAAGCGATATTCATCTTCTCGTCCTCGGTATATCCTGGAATGCGAATGATCTCCATTCGGTCCAGCAGAGGTGGAGGTATGTTCATCGAGTTAGATGTGCAGATAAACATCACCTCAGAGAGGTCGTAGTCGACTTCCATGTAGTGATCGTTGAATGAGTTGTTTTGCTCCGGGTCAAGCACTTCTAACAGAGCTGAGGCAGGGTCACCGCGATGATCCTGACCCATCTTGTCTATTTCATCCAGCAAAAACAAAGGGTTCTTGACGCCAGATTTTGATAATTTCTGGATGATCTTTCCCGGCATTGAGCCAATGTAAGTTCTTCTGTGTCCTCGAATTTCTGCTTCATCCCGCACACCACCGAGAGCCATTCGTACAAACTTTCGATTAGTTGCTCTCGCGATAGACTCGCCCAACGATGTCTTACCAACGCCGGGTGGACCTACCAGGCAAAGCACCGGGCCCTTGATCTTTTTTACACGACGCTGAACCGCCAGATATTCAAGTATGCGATCCTTGACCTCTTCAAGACCAAAGTGATCAGCTTCTAGCACTGACTCGGCTTCCAGAATGTCAGTTCTAACCCTTGAGCGTTTCTTCCAAGGCGTATTTAACATCCAGTCGATATAACTTCTGACAACCGCTGCCTCAGCTGACATCGGTGACATCATTTTCAGCTTATTGAGTTCCTGAGCTGTCTTGTCCTTCGCCTCTTTCGGCATACCAGAGTCGTCAAGCCGTTTCTGAATGTCCTCGACTTCGTTTGGCACGTCTTCTAGGTCACCCAGCTCTTTCTGAATGGCCTTCATCTGTTCGTTTAAGTAGTACTCGCGCTGACTTTTCTCCATCTGTTTTTTAACGCGGCCGCGAATCCGTTTTTCTACGTTAAACAAATCAATTTCACTCTCGAGCAGCTTCATCATATGTTCAATCCGTTCGCTCAGATTGGACATCTCAAGAATTTTTTGCTTCTCGTCAAGTTTCAAGCTCATTTGTGCAGCAATGGTATCAACCAAACGACTGGGATCATCTACACTAGAGAGTGAGGTCATGACTTCTGCAGGCACTTTTTTGCTCAGTTGAACGTACTGATCAAATGCTGACATTAGAGAGCGAACGAGCGCTTCAGATTCAGCGGCACTCACTGGCTCTTCTTCGATGATATTGACTTCGCTGACAAAGAATTCGTCACCATCCGAAATCGACAGGACTTCAGCCCGCGAACCACCTTCAACGAGGATCTTGACTGTCTTGTCTGGCAATCGAATCAATTGAAGAATTGTCGCTACCGTCCCGAAATCAAACAGGTCATCGGGACCCGGGGCTTCGTTTTCAGGGTCCCGTTTAGCGACCAATAGGACTTTCTTACCCTTATCATTCTTCTGGGCATAATCAAGGGCGCGAATCGATTTTTCAGTACCAATGAACAGCGGTTGTACGCCATGTGGATAGACCACCATGTCGCGTAAGGTAACGATCGGTATATTCTTTAAAACGGGCATAAATTCTCCTGGTACCCTTAATTTTGCTTACGGTGCTGGAAAAAGATTCCAAGATGCCGCTCGGGAAGTGACGTTCTCAACAGATGGTTTCGCGCCTCTTCAAGCTTTCTTCATCTTAATTGAACTGACCACAGTTAATAACAATTTATTGGGCACTTTCATTAAATATCAAGCCAAATCTACTGATTGCTCACGCAAATCTCTCTGGACACAGATAAAACCTTTGCTTTAAACGTAAGGTTGACTTCATTTCTTCAGAAACAAAAAAGGGGCTCATGAGCCCCTTTTCTATCTACTCCTCTGTTCCGATAGCAATCAGCTAAACAGGTCAGCCAATCCTACTACTCAGAGGACGCTTTTTGTTGCGGATCCTGAGTTTCGTATATCAAAATCGGATCAGAGACGCCATTGATGACATTTTCATCAATAATGACCTTAGTCACGCTGCTCTCTGAAGGAATTTCGTACATAATTTCCAAAAGCACGGCTTCAAGTATGGACCTTAGCCCACGCGCCCCTGTTTTACGTTCCATTGCCTTGCTTGCGATCGCAACCAGTGCATCCTCCCGAAAATCTATTTCGACGTCTTCCATCTCAAACAGCTTTGAGTATTGCTTGGTGTAAGCGTTTTTAGGTTCTTTCAGAATACGGACCAAGGCATCAGCATCGAGCTCATCAAGCGTCGCTATTACCGGCAAACGACCGACAAACTCAGGGATCAAACCGTAACGGACCAGATCTTCAGGCTCAACCGTGCGTAAGGTATCGCCTAAGTTTTTCTTATTGCTTTCAGTCTCTACGGCTGCGCCAAAGCCAATGCCACTTTTCGAAGAGCGGTCCATAATGACCTTATCCAAACCAGCGAAGGCCCCGCCGCAAATGAACAGGATATTTGAAGTGTCTACCTGAAGAAATTCTTGCTGGGGATGCTTGCGACCACCCTGCGGGGGAACTGAGGCAACCGTGCCCTCTATGAGTTTCAATAACGCTTGCTGAACACCTTCACCAGAGACATCTCTGGTTATCGAAGGGTTATCCGACTTTCGTGAAATCTTATCGATTTCATCGATGTAAACTATACCTACCTGTGCTTTGTCTACGTCGTAATCGCATTTTTGCAGCAGTTTTTGAATGATATTTTCTACGTCTTCTCCGACATAACCGGCTTCTGTCAGCGTGGTCGCGTCCGCGATTGTAAACGGAACATCAAGCAATCTGGCAAGTGTTTCGGCAAGCAGCGTTTTACCAACACCCGTAGGTCCAACCAGCAAGATATTACTCTTCTGTAGCTCTACTTCGTCTTTCTTACCGTTATAATTCAAACGCTTGTAATGATTATAAACCGCTACAGAAAGGACCTTCTTGGCCCATTTTTGACCTATCACGTACTCGTCAAGTATTTCTTTGATTTCCTGCGGCGTTGGAAGGCTCTTAGATTCACCTTCTTCGGCAGTTTCCTGCAATTCCTCACGGATAATGTCGTTGCAAAGCTCTACGCACTCATCACAGACGTAAACAGAAGGTCCTGCAATTAATTTTCGAACTTCATGCTGACTCTTACCACAGAAGTTGCAATGAAGAAGTTTTCCGTCTCCATTATTCCCGTCGTTTTCGTCGGACATAACATCACCTCACTCTCAATTTTGTTCAGCATACCAAAGAAACTATGTGCTTGTGTCAATGAGGCTTGCTTCCAAATTATTTAGACAGCGTTGCACTCAAAGGACCGTACACAGAAGTATTATATATAAAGTTGACCGATTTAAAACGGTAACCGCACCAAGATCGGTTATACCGATGAAAGCTCGGTTCGTGGCTCCTGCACTCGATCGACAAGCCCATACTCAGCAGCTTCATTTGCTGTCATGAAATTATCGCGCTCGGTGTCCGCAGCTATTTGCTCAACGCTCTTGCCCGTGTGGTCGGCCAGAATTTGATTTAAACGATCTCTCAAGAAAAGAATTTCCTTTGCTTGGATCTCAATATCAGATGCCTGCCCTTGAGAACCACCGTGTGGCTGATGAATCATGACTCGGGAGTTGGGTAGACAGTAGCGTTTTCCCTTTGCGCCACCAGCGAGAAGGAAAGAGCCCATACTTGCGGCTTGACCAATACACATGGTGCTGACGTCGCAATTAATGAACTGCATGGTGTCATAGATCGCCAGACCGGCGGTCACGGAGCCCCCTGGTGAATTAATGTACAGCTGGATGTCCTTATCGGCATTCTCGGATTCTGCGAACAGCATTTGGGCAACGACAATGTTAGCCACCGCATCATCGATAGGACCGACAATAAATATAATGCGTTCTTTTAACAGCCGAGAGTAGATGTCGTATGAGCGCTCTCCTCTTGCCGTTTGTTCAACAACCATCGGCACGTAGCCAAGACCCTGGGTGACCGGACGAGTAGGATCGTAAATATTGCTCATTTAAACCTCATGCATACTTGGAAAATTCTTTTGGCAGAACCAAAAGTCTCAAATTCACTGTGGTGCTTTGCACTACACCACTAATATTGCGACATTTTCACAAAGTTTCAATGCCTGAGGGTGACTTATTTATCTCAATCTTCTTTTTCTGAGGATTCGGCGTCCTGTTCAGCCTCATCCAATTCGGATTCGTCGGCCTCAGCTTCAACTTCTGGGGGCTGGACGGGCTTGATTGCTTCCTCGTAACCCATTGCTTCCGTGGTCACCACAGCTTCAGCGATAACCGTGTCTATTACCTGTTCTTCGAGGACAAGATTTTGAATCTGGTTCAACTGCTCCTCATTACTGTAGTAATAATTAACCACCTGCTCGGGTTCTTCGTAGGAGCTGGCCATTTCTGTAATCTTTTCTTTCACAAGATCAGCGTCTGCAGATAGCGATTTCTCTTCGACAATGGCGTTAACCAGTAAACCCAGCACCACGCGCTTTGAGGCCTGGTCCTGAAACATTTCAGCAGGCAAAATTGATGGGTCTATCTGCTGCTGACCACCAAACTGTTGAATAGCTTCGCGTCGCATGCGATCAATTTCTGAGTCAATCAAAGCCTGCGGAACCAAAACATCATTAGTCTCAGCGAGTCCGTCGAGCACCTGATTCTTTACCTTGGTTGCGATCGCAGCTTTTAGCTCTTTCTCCATGTTTGCGGTGACTTCGGTCTTGAAGGCATCGAGACCGCCCTCGGTGACCCCAAACTGTTCGAACAGCGATTCATTGAGCTCCGGAAGCTTGGCTTCGAGTACGGAGTTCACCTTTACCTTGAACAAAGCGTCTTTACCGGCGAGATCGCTGGACTGGTAGTCCTCGGGAAAAGTGACGTTAAGCTCAGTATCTTCACCTGTTTTAGCCCCGATCAACCCATCTTCAAATCCAGGAATCATGCTTCCGCTGCCAATCACTAGATCAGAGCCTTCCGCCTTGCCACCCTCAAATGCTTCTCCGTCAATGAAACCTTCAAAATCAATGTTCAGTTTGTCGTCGTTCTGTGCCGCACGATCAACCGCTTCGAACTCCTTCCTTTGTTCACGCAGGGTTTCAATCATCTTTTCAATATCTGCTTCAGTCACACCCGCTTCAGGTTTTGTGACTTCAATACCAGAGAAATCTGCTAGCGTAATTTCGGGAAAGACCTCAAAGACAGCAGTAAACTCAAGGTCTTGGCCCGGCTCAATCTTTATATCTTCAATCTGAGGAGACCCAGCCGGAGATACCTCTTCCTTGATAATCGCTTCGCGATACGAGGACTCCATCATTTCGCTACTGACTTCTTGGCGAATACCAGCGCCGAATCGACGATTTACTTCCTTCATCGGCACTTTACCTGGTCTGAACCCTTTAAGACGGACCTGACCAGCAGTTTGCTTTAGCTTGGCCTCTACTTGACCCTCGAACTCATTCGAGGGCACTGTGATGTGCATTCGTCGTTCCAAGCCAGAAGTTGTTTCAAGGGATACTTGCATTGCCGTTACCTGTTTTTATCGTCGAACATCAATAGTCGAGCAAAATAGATGGTGCGAAAGGAGAGACTCGAACTCTCACATCTTGCGATACTGGAACCTAAATCCAGCGCGTCTACCAATTCCGCCACTTTCGCATGTATGTAATTTGGTTCCACAGAGGGAACCGAAGGGCGCGGATTATAGAGGCAATTTGTTGCCAAAACAATGCTCTGTCTAGATGCGGATGCCCGAGTGAGCCTAATCAGCGCATTCTAGGCTAAGCCGGGGTTGTTTACTTGCCTGCACCGCCTTGGCCAACAGCGCCAGTATGTATTGAAAGAGGCCACAGACACCCTTAGATCAAACGCACCTGTTGATCACGCAGAATCAGCGCGGGTCCTAAAATCATCTGAGCGGGCTGCTTAACTTGCTGTGACTCGCGCGAGTGAGCTTTGGTCTCTCGGGCCAACGCTCAGATCTGTATTCGGGCGAATGGGAGGCAAAACCTATGCTAGCGCCGGCAACCGGAGGATATTGGCTATATCAACTTAGTTCAAAACTTTCGGATTCGTCTAAATAAAACGCATTGGAACTTCATCTAAATTATTGATAACCGCCATATCATATTGTTTTATATCACTATATACGAAAATAAATATAGCTCACGTGAATCCTTCACTGATCCATGAGCCTCTTCTTAACAACTTCGTATTGATCCTCAGAACTGGCTCAGTCGTCGTGCAATCTTGTGTGCTTAACCCATTAACCTAGCGATTCCCAAGATTCATGAACCTGCGCCCAGCGACGATTGGTGCGTGTCCGAAGATCTAGTTTCTTAACATGACGCTATATTTTGTGGAAACAACAACATTTATTACAGGCGTTTCAGGCATCACAGGCGTTTCAGGCAACCACCTTGCTGCCTCTCAAACTTGAGATTTGATCCTCGCCGTATCCAAGATACTGGGAAAGCACCTGATCAGTATGCTCGCCCAGTCCGGGTGATTCATTGGAGGTTGAGATATCAACACTAGCAAAGATGTAAGGCGCATTCTGAATCTTGAACATGCCATATTCATCCTGCTGTTCGGTAAAAACATTGCGGGAAAGTATTTGCGGGTGGTCAAACAGATCTTCTGCTGCATTGTAGACACTGCAGGGTACACCGTATCTATTGAGTGCTTCTTCGCATTCAAGCGCAGACAAATGGAGCGACCAACTTTCGATTTCGGCAACAAATTCCTTCATGTGTCTAAAACGCTGACTGCTGCTGAACCTTGCATCCCCGAGCATATCCTGCCGGTTAATCGCCTCACAAAGCCCCTGCATGTTTTTCCCGGACAATATACAAATCATCAGATGACCATCATTTGTTCGAACCGGGTGAAAACCACCGCCTTTGGGTGCATTTTCAATTTGCGCACCCTGCATTTGCCCAGGAATCAAAGAGATCATCGACTCGAGCATCGTGACATCGATATATTCGCCCTTCCCTGTCTGTTGTCGTCCAAGCAACGCAGTCTGAATGGCGCCATAGGCATACGAACCCGTCAACATGTCGGCAATCATAATGCCCCAGATCGAAGGTTCAACTTCCTCTTCGCCCTGTGATCGCATATGAGTGATATCAAAGCCTCCGGCCGCGTGGGCAATAGGTGCATAGGCAGCTCGTTGTGCAAAGGGGCCTTTTTGACCGAACCCGGATATGGAACAATAAACAAGATCAGGCTTTACAGCAGACAGAGATTCATAATCAAGATCAAATTGCTTCATAACGCCAGGTCTGAAGTTCTCTACAACCACGTCGGCATCTGCCACCAACGCCTTTGCCATTTTCTGACCTTCGGGGGTTTTTAGATCGACGGCAACACTCTTTTTGCCTGCATTAAAATGGGAAAATACTCGGCTAGTACCTTTCGGTCCACGAATGACATCTCCCAACCCTGGGGTCTCAATTTTAATCACATCTGCACCGCAGTCCGACATTAATCGGGTGCAAATCGGTCCGGCATAAACAGCGGAGAAATCTATTATCTTTAGGTGTGCCAGCGGTTTCGTTTGACTCATAATTTCACGCTACTCATTTCGGTAATGAAAAACACTTGGGTAATCGCCACAAGACTACAACAAATTGAATACCTGAGACCACCGCTGAGTAATGTCGAGATCGAGCAATATAGCGACGGTCACCAACTATCGTTAGCAAAAATGTTTGCGCTATTCACAATGTCCATTCATTATCATCGACTGCAGAAAAACTGATGGTCCAACAAACTGGAGAGCACAATGTACGACTTGATTATCCGAAACGGCACGATTATCGATGGTTCAGGTAACCCCCGCTATTTGGGCGATGTAGCCGTTAAAGATGGCAGGATCGAAAAACTGGGCACAGCGGATAATCCCACCATAGCAGCATCTGCTAATTCGGAAATCGATGCCGAGGGAAAGCTGATTACACCAGGATGGGTAGACATTCATACGCACTATGATGGTCAAGCGACCTGGGATCCGCTGCTTGCGCCCTCAAGCTGGCACGGGGTAACTACCGTTGTGATGGGAAATTGTGGCGTAGGATTTGCCCCCGTCAAACCCAAAGACAGAAACTTTCTCATCGAGCTGATGGAAGGCGTAGAGGATATACCAGGCGCGGCTCTGTCAGAAGGTATCAAATGGGAGTGGGAAAGTTTCCCCGAATATCTTGATGCGCTGGAGGCAATGCCAAGGGCGATCGACGTGGCAACCCAAGTCCCTCATGGCGCCGTACGCGCATATGTTATGGGTGAAAGATGCAATACAGATTACGCACCCACACAGGCCGAGGTCGACGAAATGGCCGCTTTGGTGCGGGAAGGGGTTGAAGCCGGCGCTCTCGGGTTTTCAAGTTCAAAAACACTTCTGCACAAAGACATTCACGGCGAGTATATGCCAGGTACCTTTTCCGGCAACGAAGAGATGCTGGCGCTTGGTATGGGCATGAAATCCATGAACAACGCGGTATTCGAGTTGGTATCTGACCATCTCGGCGACGATAAAGAGTGGGAGTGGGTGACAGAATTCCAGAAGCAAACAGGGCTCACAGTCACCCTGATCGCAACAACTGCGCCTGCCTATGAGAACGGCAAAATGTACAAACTCGCCGAACAGGCTCGAAAAGAGGGTCGGGAAATAAGACCTCAAGCCGCCGGTCGTCCAACTGGTGTACTCCACGGCTTGCAGTCGAGCTTCCATGCCTTCGTTGGTCACCCAACCTGGCGCTCAGAACTTGCTGAACTTAGTCATGACGCGCTAGTCGCACGATTACTTGATCCAGAGATGAAGGCTCAGATACTGTCTGAAGAATCAATGATCACCTCGGGTCCCATGCGTGATCTGACTGCACTGATGGGCCAAGTGTTTCCTCTCGGGGAAAATCCAAACTACGAGCCGGGCCCGGAAGACAGTATCGCGGGTATCGCTCAGATTCGTGGCATTGATGCAATGGAAGTGATGTACGACCTTTTGGTCGCCAATGATGGAAAAGAGCTTTTCTATCAGCCACTGGGAGGCTATCAAGGTTACTCTCTTGAAGGACAAAAGCGACTGCTTGAACATCCAAATGTGCTGTTCGGCTTAAGTGATGGCGGTGCGCATTGTGGCGTTATCGCAGACGCCGGAATGCCAACATTTATTATGACGCATTGGGGCAGGGATCGTAGTAAGGGGGAGAAAATGGAACTCGAATTCATTGTTCAGGCGCTTACATCAAAAACCGCAGAGGCTTTTGGCATGTTCGATCGAGGCCTCATCAGAGAAGGTATGATCGCTGACATCAATGTTATCGACTTCGAGGCGCTCAAGCTCTTCAGACCAGAGGCAATTTTCGATCTACCTATGGGTGGCCGACGTTTGGTGCAACGCGCGGAGGGTTACGACGTAACAATCAAGGCGGGGGAAGTCATATTCGATAAGGGCGAACACACTGGTGCCCTGCCCGGCAAGCTGGTCAGAAGATCTAATAACCGACCGGCACAAATAGCCAGCTAGAGGCATAGAGGACACGTATGACAGATGAATCCTTGATATTTGAAGGTTTAAAAGTGCTTGACGTCGGCAGTTGGATTGCGGGTCCGGTTGCCGCAACGATGCTGGCGGACAGAGGCGCTGAGGTCATTAAGATAGAAGAACCCGTCAATGGAGATGGCTATAGACAATATGCCCTGCTACCTTTTACACCAACCGCTGATGTTAATTACACTTGGGCGATGGATGCGCGAAACAAACGATCTCTGTCGCTTAATCTGAAAACCGAGGCTGCGATGGATATTCTCAAACGCCTCATAGCCGAGTGTGACATTTATCTTTCAAATCAACCGCTCCCGCTTCGTCGTCTGCTAAAGCTTAATTACGACGATATTAAACATCTGAATCCTCGAATGATCTATGCTTCGCTAACACCCTATGGGGAGCAAGGTCCCGACAGCGACAACGAAGCGTTTGACCTCGTTGCCTACTGGAACAGATCAGGCTTAATGAACAAAATGCGGCCAGACAGCACCGAACCAGTTCAGGCATTGGCAGGCATGGGCGACCATCCAACCGCCGTAGCGCTTTACGCTGGCATCGTCACTGCACTCCTGCAACGCGAGCGCACGGGCAAAGGTTCAATGGCGTATACAAGCCTATTGGCGAATGGGCTCTGGTC
The DNA here is from genome assembly GCA_913050215.1 of uncultured Gammaproteobacteria bacterium. Taxonomy (GTDB): domain Bacteria; phylum Pseudomonadota; class Gammaproteobacteria; order Pseudomonadales; family Azotimanducaceae; genus UBA4582. The sequence goes on along the minus strand of CAJXBG010000002.1, from coordinate 1,070 downwards.
TTCTTCTTGTTTTAGTCAAGCTCAGTTTGCTCGCGCAGATTTCTCTACCGTCGCGAATCAGCGCCTGACCTCCGCGCTTTACGAGACTAAAGATGGTCGTTGGCTACAACTGAATATGGTCCGCGGAGAGGATGAATTTGACCGGCTCCTGATCGCCATGGAAGCATTCGATGTTTTGGGAGATGACCGATATACCTCTTTGGAGTCAAGGATGGCTCATGCAGAAGAACTCACCGCCAGTCTACGAGCCATTTTTAAGACGAAAACAAGTGACGAATGGCTACAACTGCTCCGGACAGATAACGCACTACCTATTGAAAGAGTGGCCACTTTTGCTGATGTTCAACAAGATCCTCATCTGCCACTAAATGGCATGGTGGCACCGCCTGTCGATGACGACGTCGGTATTGACCTCATTATCAATGATCCAGTCAATGTTGAAGGTGTCAAAAAAATTGGTGCGAAAAAAGCACCGGACAACGGCGAGCATAGTCTGGAAATTCTGTCCGAAATGGGTTTCTCCGATGCTGAAATTTCAGATCTACAAGAAAATGGTGTGATTTAATGCCGCTCGCCCCGTCTTAACCGCCCGCACATTAGCCTGATAAAAATCTCATATCAAACGTATTGATGACCTACGGCAAGACTCCTTTATATAACCGGCCTGCTTGATTCTGCGTGCTAGACTTCCATACGATTTGTTAAGGGATAATAAAATCACACATGCGAGACGTCGTTGTAGAAGAAAGATTCAGAGGCCCGCCTCAATCCGGTAATGGTGGTTATGTTGGTGGTTTGTTTTCAAAAACTATTGATCCCTCCGGGCGAGGAGATGTCGAGGTGACACTCCGCTCCCCCATTCCGCTTGATAAACACATGCAAGTGAATCGCCTAGACGACGGTACCGCAGCTATCATGGATGGAGAAATTCTGATCGCCCAAGTGAAACCGGTCCAATGGGAAATGGAAGTACCAGCACCACCCGAATGGGAAGAGATTAAAGCTGCCGCACCAAAATCATTGGCCTTGAAGTCAAACATCAATGATCTTCTACCCGGTCGAACAGGCTT
>CAJXBG010000001.1 GCA_913050215.1 uncultured Gammaproteobacteria bacterium | reverse complement strand
GCTCTTTCGTCGCGCGGATCAAATCCATACAATAGGATCAAACAGCACATACTCTGGTCCCGTTTCTTTATGAATCTATTTCGCAAGCAAATTGTCCGGTTACTTAACCTTACTGCCCTTTGCTTAATGGCGACCGCCGCAAACAGCGCAGAACGCTACATGACAGCAACACACTTCCTAATACCCGCAGGTCCCGGGGGTGGCTGGGATGGCACTGCACGGGGTTTTGGCGACGCGATGAGAAGATCTGGCATTGTTGAGGATGTGTCCTTCGAGAACCTGTCAGGTGGCGGTGGTGGACGTGCCATCGCGCGTTTTATCAAGACAGCAAAAACACAACAGAATACGCTTCTCATTAGTTCGACGCCGATGGTCGTCAGATCGTTACAGAAGATATTTCCACAGTCATTCCGAGATCTTGTGCCGATAGCCTCTGTGATTGCAGACTATAGCGCTTTTGTTGTTGCTTCGGATTCCGAGATCAGCAACTTTTCTGATGCTGTGATGCTATTCAAACAAAGCCCCAGATCTCTTAAGGTTGCAGGCGGCTCGGTGCGAGGAAGCACTGATCATTTTGTTTTTGCCCGCGCAATTGAATTGGCTGGGGGTAATCCAAGACAGGTAGTCTACATTCCCTACGATGGCGGCGGTAAAGCGATGGCCGGCATTCTAAGTGGAGAGACCCAGGTGCTCTCAACCGGTATGAGCGAGGCTATTTCGATGAGTCGCGCAGGTAAAGTGCGTATTATTGCCATCACAGCGCCAAAGCGTCTGCCTGAGGTGCCGGAAATCCCAACGCTAACGGAACAGGGACATGATCTTGTGTTCGCAAATTGGCGTGGTTTCTTTGCGGTTAAGGGTTTACCTCAGGCAACCTACACAAGCATGCAAAACACCATAGCAGCAGTTGTCAAATCCGAGGAGTTCGAGCAGGTTAGAGCAAGAAACGGCTGGAGCCGATTTCACCAGTCGGGAGAGGCGTTCTATCAGTTTCTGGAGCAACAAGAGGAAGAAATCGGTACCTTGATGAGAAACCTAGGTTTTTTAAAATCGTCAGTCAAATAATCACATTCGACTTTAATATATATCGGTATCATATTGATTAATAACGTATATTCAAAGTCAGCAAGCTTGGCGCTGCTGGCGTTAGCAGTTGGTTATGGTGTTTTTGCCGGAGAGATCCCGCTTGATTTCTGGTCGCTAGAAGAACCAATAAATGCCCGCACACTGCCCTATCTATTGGCGATCACAGGCACGATACTGGCACTTGCGCTTTCAGTGTTGTCATTTATGCCGGATAACGCCAATGTGCCAACGGAAAAAATACCATCTACGCAAAGCAGTGATTGGCGTTCATTGTGTTTAATGCTGGTGTTAATGGCCGCCTTCGCGATCTCGATTGAGTTAATGGGATTTGTGTTAAGCAGTATCATGCTGCTCATGATTGGATTTGTGCTTCTGGGGAGCAGATCTCCTCGCAAAATATTATTGATTGCCATACCTCTTGTGCTGTTAATTTGGCTCATACTGGATGCACTAGGCATTTATCTGGCGGAGGGGACAATGTTCCTGACAACTGCGCTGGAAGTCAGAGACTTGAACCGTGTTTGACGGCATCCTACTGGGCCTAGAGACAGTTCTGACGCTCAACAGCCTAATGCTTGTATTCGCCGGTTGTGCCGCAGGCACAATCATCGGCATGCTGCCGGGACTAGGCCCTATTTCAGCCATTGCACTGATGATTCCTGTGACCTATGGTTTTGACCCAACCAGCGGCATGATTTTGTTAGCTGGCGTCTATTATGGGGCCATTTTCGGCGGATCAACCTCTTCAATTCTTATTAACGCGCCCGGCGTTGCAGGCACGGTTGCCACAGCCTTTGATGGCTATCCTCTTGCTCAGCAGGGCAAAGCAGGAAAAGCACTGGCAACAGCGGCCTATGCTTCTTTCGCGGGGGGAACCATCGCTGCTGTATTGCTCGTGCTCTTAGCGCCATACATGGCCGACCTCGCGCTGGGTTTTCAATCACCCGATTACTTTGCACTGATGCTGCTTGGCTTGTGCCTTGTGACGGCATTTGCCTCACGGGGACAACACCTGAAAGCCCTGATGATGACCTGCCTTGGTTTGATGCTTTCCACAGTAGGAACGGATCTTACTGCTGGAGTGCAGCGTTTCACGTTTGGTCAGGCTGATTTGATCGACGGCATCAGTTTCTTGTTGCTTGCGATGGCGACTTTCGCACTATCAGAGGCGTTAATGATGGTTTTCCGAGGTGTTCGCGCAGAAACCGGCACGCATGCGAGCAATCATCTCCTCGACAAGAAATCCCTATCGCTTGAGCCCGCTGAATTCAGGTCAATCGTACCCACTGTCTCGCGTTCATCGGTGTTAGGATTCTTTATCGGCGTGCTGCCCGGGGCTGGGGCAACAATAGCCTCCTTTCTTGCGTATGGTGCGGAAAAGAACCTGACGACCTCTGAGAACGAAGTTTCATTTGGATCTGGTTCTCTTAAGGGACTCGCAGCGCCAGAATCGGCGAACAATGCTGCTTGTACCGGCTCTTTTGTTCCACTTTTAACGCTGGGTATTCCAGGTTCAGGCACAACCGCCGTGCTGCTTGGCGCGCTCATCGCGTATGGCATTCAACCCGGACCACAACTCTATGTCGACGAACCCAGAATATTCTGGTCGGTGATTGTTTCAATGTACTTTGGCAATATCATTCTTCTCGTGCTGAATCTCCCACTGATTCCGTATATTGCGAGACTTTTACTGATACCGAAAACCTACCTTGTACCTATTATCATTTTCTTTTCGCTGACCGGCGTCTACTTGGTCTCCTTTAATGTGTTTGATCTATATCTCATGATCTTCCTAGCATTTGTCGCGTTAATGCTCCGTCTAGGGGACTTTCCCCTAGCCCCTTTATTGCTTGGTTTTATTTTAGGTGGGATGCTAGAAGATAACTTAATCCGTGCGGTTACGTTAAATGATGGCCAGTGGCATTTTTTATGGCAGCGAGGAACAACGCTTACCCTGATGATTTTGTGTTTACTGGCGTTGCTTTCCCCTGTGATACCCAAATTGATGAAATACCTGAAAACTGGCCAACACACTTAGCGCTTGTCTTTTTATCTACGCGCCAGTATCGTCTGCCCATTCTTACCTGATGACTGGCGAGGGCATATTCATTGAAAATAAATGCTTTATAAATGCGCTTCAGCGCCACATCCTGACGATTGTTTCATACAGATCTACATTGATAAAAGCGCTTAGTAAATTCCGTCTTCGACGCTTCCGTTTCGCGAATCGTGTTCAACTTCAACCTGCTTTTACCGTGCATGACCTGCACGCGCCTTTGAGGGAAACACATATCGACATTGAATTCCCGGAGAAATTCGATTGAAGGAATACGAAAACGAAACGATCAAACAAATCGATGAACAACTGACGCTTCGCCAGCTTGGCTGGAAACCGTTTTTCCAAATTCAGCTGGCAGATTATCCAGATCACTTTCCCGCCAGAGTGGTGCGGCAAGACACGGACCGCTATCAGCTACTGGGCGCCAGAGGGGCGCTGGTGGGCGTACTACCCGGCAAAACACGTTTAACAACGTTCTCGAAGGCGGAGCTGCCCAAGGTCGGAGATTGGGTCTTAATCAAGAACTCCGAAGAAAATCGCGAGACAGGGCTTTTCGTCATAGAGCACACGCTCGCGCGCGTAAGTAAATTCTCCCGGAAACAAGCCGGAGAGGTAAACGACGAACAAGTCCTCGCTACAAACATCGACACAGTATTCATCGTCACAGGCCTCGACGACAATTTCAATTTGAACAGGATTGAGAGATACCTGATTATCGCTGCGGGCAGCGGTGCCGACCCGGTTGTTGTCCTTAGCAAAGCCGACCTTTGTGAGGATATTGCCAGCTATGTTGATCAAGTGCGCGAAATTGCAGGTGCGGCCCCGATTCACGTCGTGAGTGGTGTTACTGGCATTGGACTGGAAACACTTCGTGACTATCTTGCTGAAGGACAAACAGCAGCCCTGCTTGGTTCCTCTGGTGTTGGTAAATCTACGATCACCAACTATCTTCTTGGCTATGAGCATATATTAACGGGTGAAGTCCGCGAAGGAGATAGTAAGGGACGACATACCACAACTTTTCGTGAACTCTGCCGTATTGACGGAGCAGGCATGGTGATCGATACCCCGGGCATGCGTGAAATTCAGATATGGGGTAGTGAGGAATCGGCAATACCCTCTTTCGAAGACCTCGATTCACTGATCATAAGTTGTCGTTTCAGCGATTGTCAGCATAACTCAGAACCAGGATGCGCCGTGACAGCAGCGATTAACTCGGGACAGATTCAGCCTGATCGACTTGAAACATATCGCAAATACCAGCAGGAATTAGCGCAAGCGGCCGAAAAACAAAGCGCGGGCATGAGAGCACAAAAAAAACTCGAACGGAGGAATTTCACTAAATCACTAAAAAACCGCCCGAACAAGAAAAACTAGTTTGGATCAGTTCGGTCTGTGCTGATAAATAATATTCGAAAAAAAAGGAGCTTCAAAGCTCCCTTTCTTATCTCTATAGACACAAACCCTTAATCTAGGCTTCAAGCATCTCTTTCAGAGCTTTCAGACGACGCTTTTCGCCTCGGATATATGCGATGTACTGCCGAGCAGTCTTTGCTCTGTCCTTGTCTTTAGCGGCCGCCCTGAAGGCAGCTGTTGCATCATCCCATTCTTTTAGCTGCATTAAAGAAATGCCCATCCAAAAGTTTGCGTCACTGTCTTGCCCTTCCTTTAAACCGCCCCTATCAAGCGCTTCACGGTAAGAAGCAGTCGCTTCCTTGTGTCGATCTTCATTAGCAAGGGCCTGTGCAAGACGGTAATGTAACTCGCCGTCGTCAGTATATGTGGTGGCTTCTCTCCATGCATCAATCGCACGCCCCATCTCCTGAGACATGGTGTACGACATAGCCAACAGTCTTACGTTCTTCTCATTTTTTTCAATCAACCCCTCGTCGAAACCTTTTTCCAGAATTCTCGCCGCTTCGAAAGGTACTTCAGCGTTCAGCAGCCTTTGGCTTAGCATGACGACTTCGGTTTCCTTATCGAACATCCCTTGAGAATAAGCTGCGTAGTATGCGGAGAGAGATTTATCTTCCATCTCCTTCTCTGCGTACATCCCTGCAAGATGCATCCAGTATTGCTTTTTGGGATACGCAACGATGAGCTTCTCAAGTACATTGATCACGTTGTCAACATCCTTCAACTCATTGTAAATGACAACCTGAAAGTACCACCAATTTTCCTTGATGGTTTTACCTTCTTCTATCGCCAGACGTTCTACTAAAAGGATACTTTCAAGCGCTTTCTGGAAATTTTCGAGCTGATAGTAAGCTGTCGCTTTTATGAACGTCACCTGAGTATCGGTCTTTCCCCTCAGAGCCTCCCAACGCTCCATATAGTCGATTGACTTCTGGTACTTCTCCTGAGAGTAATAAAGCTGAAACAATGCTCTCAAAGAAGAAAGCTCAAGTGCCTCACTAATAAGCTCTTGCTTGAGCACATTCTCATAGGCTTTCATTGTGTTTGGCGTATCTTCCAATGTGTAATACGCAAACGCGAGTGTATTCCAGACCTGTGCCTTTTCGTAACTATTGATTTTTCTCCGATTCAGCACTTCTAGCAGATCACTCACCGCCTGACGGGGGTCAGCAACAACATCCGGTCGTTCTTGCCCTTCCTCTAGTGGTATTGAGTCGGGGTCGATCAGCAATTGCGCCTGCGCAATCGCCTTGTATATCTTTTCCGTTAAAGGCGGCACTTTGCGCGGTTTTTTCTTTTTCTCAGCGGCGTAGACAGTACCAGACTCGAATTGCTGCCCTGGTATGAGGGATACAACCGTTGGCAGCGCCCATAAAACACTGACGGCTGTAACTGTGCCTATAAAAGTACCTATAAGTGATATCTGCTTTTTCATTTCGCCTACCTAGTCGTCAGCTAACTCAAAGATAATTTTGTTCTGCACACCCGCAGTTTCAACGGGTTCACCATCAATTACCTTTGGCTTGTACTTAAATTTTGCAGCCGCTTTTACAGCTGCACGGTCGAATACGCCGTTTGGATTGTCTTCACACTGTCCTGTGTTTCGCGCACTTTTGATCCAGCCGCAGTTATTCACCACCATAGGGTCTCTTACTGTACCCTGGCCTGTTACCGTAAATTCGACGATGACCCAGCCGCTCATGCCTCGCGATAAAGCGCGACGAGGATAGACCGGTTGCACTTTCACAATAGGTAAATAGTCGCCATCGGATATACCAAAACCACCGCCACCAACATCAACGGCGACACTCACATCAACGTTTGACATGCTAAACGCGGTGCTGTCTACATTTGTCGTGAAGTTTTGTGGAGGGGTGTCGGGTGGGGGCTCATCAGGGGGTGGCGGCTTCTTGGGTTTGCGTTTTTTGGTTTCAACCAATTGATCTTGTTTAACGCGAACAAAATCTACCATGTTGCCTCCGGCATCTTCGGTCAGCGCGCTATCCTGACTGGATATCAATGCCTGCATCAGATAGAAGAGTGCGATGGTCACAACTGCCCCTACAGCAACAGAAAGACCTAAACGAATAACCATACTCTTTCCCTCAACCTCTACTTGTTTTCACCGGCAATCGCGACCTGGCTAATACCAATGTTCCTGGCAGCATCCATAATCGCAAGTACCTTTTCTACTTTCGATGTAATATCTGCCTGAATCACGAGCCCGCCTTTAGGGTTTTCAGCATGCAGCCTTTCCATCAAAGGTCGGACGTTTCTGATATCCACTTTCTTTTTGTCGATCCAAACAGCACTGTCCGGACCCACCGCGACGAGCAAAGAAACAGTTTTCTTCAACTCCGCAGTCTGGGTATCAGGCCTATTTACGTCAATACCTGCTTCCTTAATAAAGGTTGCGGTAACGATGAAAAAAATCAGCATGATAAACACCACGTCCAACATCGGTGTTAAATCTGCTACTTTTTCATCTGATGATGCACTTTTTCTACTACGCATTTTTTTATCTCATTTGAATAAGCCCGAATCCACTGGGAATCGGATTTATGCTTAATGATCCATGGTCAGTGTATCTTCCATATAATCTGCTTCAGACGCGACTTTTGGTGTAATAAACGTATTCGCTAGTACACCGGACAATGTCGCTACCATGCCTGACATGGTGGGTATCGTCGCCGCTGAAACGCCAGCAGCCATAGAACGTGCGTTACCGCCCGAATAGGTCATCGCTTCAAATACCTGAACCATACCAGTCACCGTCCCCAGCAAGCCCAACAACGGCAGCAGGGAAATCAGCGTCTTAATATAACCCAGATTCGCGCTCAATCTAACGTTTACTTCGGAGATCAATCGCAGGCGAATCATGTGCGCTTCCCACGAGGTACGTTCGACACGACTTTCCCAGTAGGTTAAGGCTTTCGCAACGTCTTGCTTATGTTCCGTATTGATGTACCACAAACGTTCGAACAATAGCACCCACATGACGAAGGTAGCGGCGGCGATGAGGAACAGTACGTCCCCACCAGCCTCAAAAAACGTCCGAATTGCAATAGATATTGCATCCATAGTTTAGCTACCTGCTTTTTCGGCGTGCTCAGCGATCAACCCAGCACTTTGTTCGTTCAGAATATGCATGATTCCATTCGCTCTGGTAGACACGATGGAATGCAGCAGTACCGTGGGAATCGCAACACACAGCCCCAATACCGTTGTCATCAATGCTGACGAAATACCGCCTGCCATCGTCTTAGGATCGCCCGTACCGAATAGCGTAATCGCCTGGAAGGTTAGGATCATACCGATGACCGTACCAAGCAGACCGAGCAATGGCGCAACCATTGAGATGATCTTGATGAAAGAAATTCTTGCATTGATTGCGGGCTGTTCCTTGAGGATCGCCTCATCAATTTTCAGCATCAGCGTTTCGGAGTCTACATCCTTATTATCGTAATAAGTCTGGAGTACCCGTCCCAGCGGATTCTTGGGATCTGCACTATCGGCCTTGATTTGGCGCTTAACCTTTCCACCAACCAGCGTCAAAGTGATGAAACGCTCAAGAGATAGCAGTAAAGCAACGATACCAAGTGCAATAATGGTGTAACCAGTCTCTTGACCTTGCTGAATACGCTCTTCAAGTGTGGGAACCTGAATCTGAAGCGCAAGCAACTGACCACGTGTTGGGTCTAGTCCAAAAGAGGTAAACCCTGAGGTTGCGCCTGTTAAGGCAGCAGCCGAATCGACGTAGCGTCCGGCAGGCTGTCTTGGCAGCTCTTTCACTATCTGGTTAGCAATATCATATGTAACATACTCGCCATTACTAATCAGGTTGTAGTTACCAATCCGGATGACTTCAGCCTCGATCACTTCACCGTCAACTTTATTGATCTTTGTGGTGAACTTAGTGACCTTCGCTGATTCTGTCATTTCACGTTGCAGTTCAAACCACAAACGCTCAATTTCCTCGATACTCGCTAGTTTCGAGCTTCGACCCATAGAAGCAGCGAATTGACCTAACCATTCGCCGCGACCCGGATATTCGGCACTGACCAGTGAGCCTTCAAGTACACCACGCGTGTCACCACTGACCTGCTGGAGTACACCGAACAATTCACGCAGCGAACCGAGGCGCTTGGCAAGCACTTCTTGAAGACTCGCTAGTCTCTGTTCGTTATTTTCAAACGTTGTTTCAAGACGCTCACTTCGCGCCTCTTCTCTACGCTGCTCAGCTTTTGCGTTGTTTAACGCTTTCTGCTGTGAGGCCTTGTCAGCAACGAAGTCGCTTTCGCGCTTCTCATTAATCTGCTTGTTGACAACTTTGCCATCACGTACCAGCTGCAAAAGCTCTGCAAGTGATTTGGCTGGAATTTCATCAGCGGCCTGAACATTGATACTAAACGCAAGTCCGAGAGATACGATTACTGTAAAGATATTTTTCATTGTTATTCTCCCGGTGCCGCAACAGGTAATTGAACCAGACCTGCCGTCTGGGTTTTACGAGCGATTCTAATCCCGTCTCGTACCCCGGAGCGGAACTCGTCACCGACGATGACCCATTCTCTCGCTTTGTTGTCCCATACGCCGGTTGTCGCTGCGTCCGGTGTCTGGAACACAAGTGATACCCGACCCCACTTCAACAAGTCAACCTGTCTGTCCTTACCATCAAGCTCGATGACGTCGGTGTAGGCTTCTATCGTGGAACCGTAGGAATTTTCCACCTGATAAGCCTGAAGTACCTGACTGAATTTTTCAGATACGGCAACATCCGATCGATCAAGCGTATCTTTCAGAAAAGCGATTCGATCTTGGCGCTCTTTCAGCAAGAACGGAATATCAAGACTTACAAACTTGTCGAGGTTGTCGATCATTCTTTCAATCAAGGGACCAATTTGTCTTTCGATCACGGTCACGTTGTCGATAGAATCGTTCAACTCGGCCATCTCGGACTCTTGATTCCTGATTAGTCTTTCCTGTTGCTGGTTGTAAACTTTTAAACCATCAACCACTTTCATGACCTGCTTAAACTGTGACAAAAGGTCTCTTGTCTGATCAGTCAACTCGTCAATTTTGATTTGTGATTTGCGTCCGTCTTGCGTTGTATTGGCGCGAACCCCAAGAACTTCTTCAAGGGACTGCGCAGACACTACGCTCGTTGAAATGATAGCCAGGAAGGCGACGGCGATTGCCAAAACTCCCCGTCTCATCTGATGCTGTTTCATGCTGATACCTACTAGGAATTGTTGCTCTTTATAATTTTTTTAATAGTCCACATTTGTCAGTCAAGAAAATACCCGTTGACACCGTGTGTGAACTATCAACGGCCACAGGATGTAGAAGCCCCGCTGGTTTGTCAAGACGATCACGGCCAAATTGATAGATTACTAAAGATGATTTCAAACCTTTTTCAATTTCGGTTTAATTTGAGGCCTAATCTCGATTGTCAATACTTCAATTGAGCAAAAAACGCATGTCGTTAATGCAAACGCTTTAACCATCAAATTGAGTCTACTCTGATGAAAAACACATAAAAATAAGCACATTGAATCGGTCGGAGTCACCCCGACCTATGATACCACCGCTACTACATCATCCTTGGTAATCGTTATATCGCTTTCACTAAATAGCTGCTGTCGAGGTCCCTGCTGGCATTTTCACTACACACAACCGCTCGGGCATTTGGACCATCAAAGTACTTTGTCGCCACGCGTTTAACGTCGTCGACGGTAACTGCGAGAATCCGCTCGCGCTTTTCTTTGAATGAAGCCAGATCACGACCCAGTAATTCATTATGAAATGTTTTGCGCGCATCGCCTGCAGGAGAACCAGGCGCGTCCATACTGCTAATCAATCCGAGTATTGCTTCCTCGAGCGGGTCAAACTTTAACGCTGTACTTTGGACCCATTCGAGCGCCTTTTCAAATGCCTCAAACGTTTTGACCAGATTCGGGTCACGGTAAGAATAAAATCTAAAAATACCATTTGCGGCATCATAGCCAGCACCACCACCATAAGCGCCACCCTGCTCTCTGATCGCCTTGTGCAAGTATCCGTTGCTCATCACACCAGCCAGCACAGAGAGTACGGCAGCATCGAAGTGATTTTCCGGCACCGCTGGGTACACAGAGGCACAAAAGTTTACCTGAGTCGCTGTGGTCCAACACTGTCTGGGTTCCGGTGCGTCAAAAGGAATCGAGACCTGTTGCGCGGCATGGGCGCTCACTGGCGGTGATCCCCACAATTGCGCCAGCATGGTCTCTGATTCAGCAAAATGATCATGCTCACCAACAACCAGCAGCCTAGGTGTTATCGAAACAATTCGCTGGTGGATTGCGCTAAGTTGTTCAATAAAAATTGCCAGACCTGCGGGGTCATCGAGAGAATCATCTAAACGTTTGAGACTCTGTAAACCTGCAAGGCCCGTTAAATGATAGTTGAGTTTGCTCACAGGTCGAAAAACGCTAGATGCAGCGCTCATGGCAAGGCCATGCGCGTTGTTGATCACGCTTGACTCCATACGAACCCGTGAATGCTTAATTAAATCTCGGATACGCTCAGGTTCGGCAAAGTTGGGTTGTAACCAGGTGTCCTGGAGCAACTGCATCATTTCAAGTCGCTGCGGATTCAGCGTTTTGCTCGACATCGTGAGGTGAGCCTTGGCAACATCGGGATTATCGATCGCACCGCGCACTGAAGTATAGGCGCCGATGCCTCCGGTTTGACTATGCTGTAGATGCTGAGTTTCAAGATAACCGCGTCCCGCGGAACCTATTTCTGTGATTGTCTGGGTATAAAGCGGGAGACACTGAAATAAATCTGCGCTCAACTCCGGCAGCGGTGAAATAATCTGGTAGTAGGTTAGCCCGTTAGAACCAACATCATAGCGATCCAATTGCATGCCGTTGCCCAGTTTGCATGACGTACCCTCGGGCAAGACGACTTCCCCTGGGATATTTTCGATGCCAACCCGGGGCAATAGCTCAACATCGTCCGGTTGCTCCTGACGGTGCTTTAGATCGTCGGTCACCGTAACAATATTTTGCCGTTCTTTTTCAGTCAATGCGGCCTTGATGGCAGCCAACCGAGAAACTTCCTCCAAAGTTACTTTCGCATTAAGTTCAGGATCTGGCGCTAATACCAACCGAACACGGTGGGGGTTATCCAACAAAAGTTCCTGAACCAAGGCTTTAATAAAACCGGGATCCTGAACCTCTTGCTTAAGCTTTTGCAGCACAGGCTCCAAATCTAGCAAAGCAATTGGGTCTCCCCGATGTACTACCGCCGACAAACAGGAAAAGATCAGTTGTAATCCAAAAGGATAACCGTCACCACCAATCTCTCTCTGACTTAATTCTAGTTGATGCAAGCATGCTTCAAGTTTTTCAACCGGTATACCATCTCGGGCAACATCCTCAAGGGTTGAAAGTATCAGCGCTTCGATTTCATCGGCGTTGTCTGAGTTGCAACCCTCGAGGCCACACATAAAGCTCATTTCACGATTTGATTCTTCAAGCCCACAAAGAGGAGATGCGGCAGATGCAAGACCGGTAGTTTCCAGCGCTAAACGCAGAGGCGACGCACTTGTGTCTAACAGAACATCTGACAACAAGTGACATTTGAGCAATAAGTCCAACTCGATGCTCGGTCCGAGTAACCAGGCCATGACAAGATGACTTCGCTCGCCTTTGTCGCCGTCGAGTTCGGATTCACTGCTGGCGTCTCCTTCAACTGCATAGTATTCCATCACTCGCTTGGGTTGCTGAAACCGGTCTTCAAGGCCAGCTTCGATTTTCAGAGAGCTGGAATCAAACCGCGACAATGCCTGTTCTTCGAATGCTTGTTGTAACTCGAAGGCAGACCTATCGCCATACGTCATGAACATCGCGTTAGAAGGATGGTAATGAGAGCGGTAGAAATCCATCAGGTCATCGTAAGTTAAATCGGGGATGCACTTGGGATCGCCGCCGCTATTAAAATGGTAAGTCGTCGTTGGGAAAAGGTGTTTCTTGAGTGTGTCATACAAAACGGAAATCGGTGAACTCACGTCACCTTTCATTTCGTTGTACACGATTCCTTTATAAGTTAACGCTGAAGCTGTGTTGTTGGGTTCTACAAATTCAAGCCTGTGCCCTTCCTGAGCAAAATCCAGCGGGTCGAGCCGAGAGAAAAACACCGCATCAAGATAGATCTCAAGCAGGTTGTCAAAGTCTTGAGCATTCTGACTGGCAAAGGGATAAGCCGTGTAATCACTTGACGTGAAGGCATTCATAAAAGTGTTGAGTGAACGCCGTATCATCAGGAAGAAAGGATCACGCACGGGAAACTTCTCGCTGCCGCAGAGAACCGTGTGTTCAAGCATGTGGGCGACACCGGTTGAGTTCATAGGCACCGTTCTGAAGGCAACCATGAACACGTTTTCCCGATTGGGGGCATCCAAGTGGTAGTGTCTTGCACCCGTCACCCTGTGTTCGAACTCATTAACCGTCAGGTTAAGTGTTTCGAGACGTTGACTTCGGAGCAGTGAAAACGCTGGATGTGTCTTTGTTTGTGGCAATTGATCAGCGGCGCTCATATGAGATGGGCACCACCATCAAGGATCATATGTTCGCCCGTGATAATACTGTGACCATCGATGAAACTGACAATCGACTCAGCGACGGACTCCGCTGTGCACGTTCTGCCCAGCGGTGCTTTTGCCTCAAGCGCCTGCAGCATCTTTTCGTACGTTTCCGCACCAAGTCCCTGTTCAAGCCACTCGCCTTGAATAAAGCCCGGGCATACGGCGTTGACCCTTATCTCCGGTCCCATGACTCTGGCTAGAGATTTCGTCATTGTTAACAGCGCGCCCTTACTTGCGGCATAGGCAACTGAACTGCCAACTCCCTGCACGCCGGCAATTGATGCTACATTGACCACGGCGGCATCCTGACTAGCGCGCAACGCTTTTTCTGCAGCCCTGATCATTTGATAGGGTCCAACAACGTTGACACCATAAATATTAAAAAAGTCGTCTTTCTCTAGACCTGCAAGATTTCCATGGGCGTTAAATTTTGTGATACCAGCATTATTTACGAGGACGTCAATACGACCAAATTTCTCCAGCGTCTGCCCAACAATGTTTTTGCAGGCGTTGTCGTCAGCAACATCTCCCTGGCAAATTAAAGCTTCTACTCCCAAAGCTTGGCAAGCTTCGGCCGCCTTTATCGCACCATCGTGATTAGAGGCATAATTGATGACAACGTTAGCGCCTTTTTGAGCTAACAACTTTGCTGTCGCAGCGCCTACTCCGGAGGAAGACCCTGTGACAATTGCGACTGCACCTTTTGGATTCATATTTTTTTACCCTAATTCCTTCGAACTACCCAAATGTTAAACCCCGTCGGGATTTTCTTTCTTGAAGTTATCCCAATATTCCTTGATCGTCTCTTTCATTTCTCCGTGCAGCATAAGCATCGCGAACAGGTTTGGTAAAGTCATGAGACCGATAGTCACCGCGGACAATAACCAAATCAGTGAAGTATCCGCTATCGCAGCGATGAAGAAACCGACAACATACGCGATCCTATAGGGAAGCACAGCTTTGAGCCCAAATAGATAAGTCGTGGCACGGTCACCATAGTAAGACCAGGCCACCGCGGTTGAAAAGGCAAACAGCATGAGCCCAATCGAGACGATGTATTTCCCAAAGTCACCAAAGTAACCCCGAGTAAATGCAACGGTTGTCAATTCGACCGAATGAATCAAGGACCTACCCCGAGCAGAGACCTCCGTGCTAACACTGCCGTCAACCACTTCGATGGTGCCAGAGTAAGGCGCTCCATCAACATGAAAGTGCACATCTTCTGCAATAGACCGATTATGGATAACCGTCAACGCCATCAGATCTGGCACGCCAGCGGTAACTTCTATCGTGCCGCTGTAGCTCACAACTGTATCTTCATCTGAAAAGTTGAGATGTTCGAATAGCGCTTTTCTATCACGCTCGTTTGTATCGGTATAGGTGCCTTCAACGATTTCCATATCGAATGACTGAAAATCATTTTCGAACTTCTCTGTCCAAACACCCGAGCTCAGAATCACAAGCCCTGTAATCGTACAGATGATAATAGTATCGATGAATGGCTCTAGGATGGAAACCATGCCCTCCGATATTGGTTCGTGGGCCTTCGCCGCTGCGTGGGCAATTGGCGCAGAGCCCTGCCCCGCTTCATTTGAAAACAACCCTCGATTAACTCCACGATTGAATGCATAAGCAAATGTAGCCCCAAGAAACCCGCCAGTTGCGGCAGACCCAGTAAAGGCATCGCTAATGACCGCCATAAATGAAGGACCTATCTGATCGATATTCATAAAAATCACGCTTAGCGCACCGATCAGGTAAAGCACAGCCATGGTTGGCACTATTCGCTCTGCAACCTGAATGATTCTCTTAACGCCACCGATGATGACAAACCCAAGCGCCGCTGCCAGCACCAGACCCGAAATCCAGGTGGGGATACCGAATGTTGCTTGCATTCCCGATGCCATATTATTGCTCTGGGGCATACTGCCACTGCCGAAAGAGCTGATCACAACGGCTGATGCAAATAGCACGGCCAGCCACTTCATATTGAGCCGGCGTTCCATCACGTACATTGGACCACCTACGATATGGCCTTCTTCGTCTTTGCTTCTGTATTTGTGAGATAAAGAGACCTCAACAAACTTGGTCGTCATGCCAAAAAATGCGGTCATCCACATCCAAAATAAAGCTGCAGGACCACCCAGGTAGATCGCAAGGGCAACACCCCCGATATTCCCAGTCCCGACCGTGCCGGAGATAGCTGTCGTTAACGCTTGAAAGTGCGTTGCATCACCTTCGTCTTCTTTTCTGTCATATTTTCCCTTAACAATCCGCCAAGCATGATTAAAAAAGCGTATTTGCGGGAACTTCAGGTAAATGGTAAAAAAAATACCCGTGCCAAGCAGCACAAACGGAAAATATTGGGCTGAGCCCATTAGACTATCTAAAAAATTGAGTAAACCGGTTAGCGCTTCCAAATGGCAATCCCTTCGTCTCTTATTGTTTTGTCTTTGGTTTTCGTGTGCGACGAAACCGGAAACCCGCCCTCGCCTAGTCAAAGCCCACTCTTCCTAAAAGAGCGGGCTCGACCATATCAAATTAACAACATATTGGGTAGAAATGCGCCCCAAGAGGTTATGCAGAGATTAAGGACTAGTGACCTCTTCCCGCATGGTCACAAACTCCTCAGCTGCGGTAGGGTGAATGCCGACCGTCGCGTCAAAGATTGCTTTGGTGGCACCAGCTTTCATCGCGATGGCGACACCTTGAATGATTTCACCCGCCTCCGGACCCACCATATGAACTCCGACGACAACATCAGTTTTGCGATCAACGATGATTTTCATCATGTTCTTTTCATCGCTTCCACTGAGTGTGTGTTTCATCGCTCGATAGATTGATCGGAAGACGGCAACATCGCCGTACTTGTCGCGAGCCTCTTGTTCGGTTAAGCCTACGGTACCAATGTTCGGCTGACAGAAGACGGCAGTTGCAATATTTTCGTAATCCATCTTGGTTGGCGTGTTCATGTACTGGGTCCTTACAAAGGTCATTGCCTCTTCAATGGCGACCGGCGTGAGCTGAACCTTGTCTATGACATCACCCAGTGCGTAGATAGAGGGAACCGAAGTTTGATAATAGTCATCAACAATAATTGCACCGTTCTCTCTGCACTTAACATCAACATTCTCCAGACCGATATCGTGTACCGCGGGCACTCTGCCTGTGGCGTAAAGTACAATATCGAATTCCTCAGTGCTTCCCTGGTCAGGACGGATTTCGCGCTCATCAACCTGAGTAATTGGCTCTCGGAACGTCACTTTCAATTTGCCGTTCGACAGTTTCTCAACTTTCTCCATGTGAGAATTGAAATGGAGATTGATAGCCTTTTTATTCAACTCATCTCTTACCAACTGCCGCACATCCTCATCAAAATGTCGGAGAAACAGTGAGCCGCGATATGAAAGATGGCTCTCGGCGCCCAGACCGGCAAAAATGCCTGCAAATTCGACGGCTATGTAACCGCCACCGACAACAAGTACGCGCTTGGGCAACTCTTCCAGAAAGAATGCTTCATTAGATGTGATGACCAGATCATTGCCTGGAAAGTCCGGTACATAGGGCCAACCTCCGGTTGCGATGAGTATTTTTTCAGTGGAAACAGTTTGGTCGCCAATGGAGACATGGTGCTCGTCTACAATCCTTGCCCTACCATCGAAATGGGTGACGCCCGTGGAATCCAGCATGCCACGGTAGATGCCATTCAGTCGGGATATCTCGGTGTTCTTGTTTTCGATCAGTTTCTGCCAGCTGAAACCCGGGCGAGCTTCATCCCAGCCGAATCCCCTTGCATTCTCGTAATCCTCTGAGAAGTGAGAAGCATAAACCAGTAATTTCTTTGGAACGCAGCCGACATTGACGCAGGTGCCGCCCATATAACGGTCCTCAGCGGTAGCAACACGTTTTCCCTGAGCAGCGCTCATTCTGGCTGCTCTAACCCCACCGGAACCCACGCCGATGACAAACAGGTCATATTCAAATTCAGACATCTAACACTCCGTAACAAATCCAACAAATAGCAAATGGCATTAAATCACTCACTTGCCAAACGGACGGGGATTGTCTCACAATTATGCGTATTGAAATCCACAAGCCATTAATTTGCTGAAATGAAATTTACATTAACGCCATTTCGACCATCAGAGTTAGCAGATCAAATCAATGGAGAAATAAAACTCACCGGGGATCGACTCAGTTGTCGTTTTGTCATTTCACCTTGTTCTGCATCGATCAAATGGCCCACACCCTCTAACAAGGTCTCTCCAAAAACAGAATCAGACAGACATCACAAGCTGTGGCAACACACCTGCTTTGAGGTGTTTCTGGGTCTCCCGGGAGGACCCGAGTATATCGAGCTAAATGTTGCATCAAATGGCAAATGGCAGTGCTATCAATTCGATGAGGTACGCGAGGGTATGCGCATTTCGGAAATGCTCACTTTGGTGGGTAGCGAGTTGAAACTGAACAAAAGTGACGCTTACTTTGATTTCACGCTGGCTCACAGTTTTCCAATCGACGCTGCGACACAGATCAAAACAGGCATTTCGGTTGTGATTGAAACGCAATCAGCCGATAATCCAGAAGCTACAGAATTCCATTACTACGCGCTGGCTCACCTCGGGCCGCTCCCGGATTTTCATCGTCGTGACGCCCACATCATTCAACTTACACCGGATCAGTTATGAGTTTTTGCTTTGGTATTGATGAGTTACTTGACTCAGCATCACAACTTTCTTATCTAAAATCGAAGCGGGTGGGCCTAGTCGCTCACCCTGCTTCGATCACCTCAACGCAAAAGCACACGCTGGATGCGTTGATCGCGAAAGGCCTCAAACCTGATTGCGTATTTGGTCCACAGCACGGCATGCGAGGTGAAAAGCAGGACAACATGATCGAGACGGATGATTATTTTGATCCTGTACACCAAATTCAGGTCATCAGCCTTTATGGAGAGCACAGACGTCCCACCGCGGAAATGCTTGAGCCTTTAGATGTTATCGTTTTCGATCTGCAGGATATCGGTTGTCGTATTTACACCTACATAGCGACCATGATGTATTTCGCCGATGCCTGTGATGAACATGGCGTTGAGCTTTGGATTCTCGATCGGCCCAATCCAGCGGGTCGGCCGCTTGATGGTCTGGTACTCGAATCTGGGCATGAAAGCTTCGTCGGTAGCGCAGAATTACCCACCCGCCATGGATTGACGATGGGAGAGCTTTGCAACTGGTATTGCGAGAATAAAGCGCCTAGGTGTAACAGAACCATCGTTGAGATGACGGGGTACACGCCGAATGAGTTACCGGGGTTCGGTTGGCCGACAAACGAAAGCGCTTGGGTTAACCCAAGCCCCAATGCTGCGAGTCTAAATATGGCGCGCTGTTTTCCGGGAACTGTTTTGCTTGAAGGTACAACACTTTCAGAAGGTCGCGGCACAACGATTCCGCTGGAAGTTATTGGTGCACCAGACTTTCCAGCAATAGAGGTGCTCGAGTTACTAAGAAAACAAAGACCCGAATGGTTGGCTGGGGTTTACATACGCCCCTGCTATTTTGAACCAACATTCCACAAGCACGTGGGCCAGATGTGCCACGGTTTGCAGATACACACCGATTTCTCAGACTACAGTCATGGTGAGTTTCTGCCCTTTCGATTGATAGCCGGATTACTCAAGAGTCTGAGGCTACTCGTACCCGACTATCCCCTATGGCGCGATCACGATTATGAATATGAACTTTCCAGACGCCCAATTGATGTGATCAATGGCGGTTACTACCTTCGCGAATGGGTTGACGATATGGACGCGAGTTTTTCCCAACTGGATAACTTGCTCGTTCAACAGTTAGCGACCTGGAATGAAGAGCGCAAGCCATTCTTACTATACTGATTAGCTGGCGATAGCAGCATCGGTGCCAGAGCCCCTCTAACAAGTCGCTATCCCAATTCGTCTCTAGTACTATAAACGCATGGACGATCATCTGAAAAACATCAGCCCATTTCCTGCTGCAAAAATTGCTGTGCTTGGCGGTACGTTCCTCAACGACTTGCTGTTCGGTACGGACATTCTAAAGGGCTACACCGAAGTCAAAACGCCGGCAGGTACCTCCCCACGAATTTACTATGGTGAAAGCACAGAGATACCTTTCTACTATGTTCACTTTCATGGCGAAGGAAAGTGGCTTGAAACCTGGATAGCACTTAGGGACCTTGGCGTCACGGAAGCAATTGGTGGAGCGACGGCTGGTGGTATCAATCAGTTACTCAAAACCGGCGACTTTATTATTCCGAGCGACTTTTTAGACAAGAACATCGATCGCGTGTCAAATGTTCCTGTTGAATATCTGGCTGACCCGCGTCACGCCTTGTGTCGGTTCAATCCACCTTTCGATGAAACACTGAGAAAACTATTGTTGGAGGAAACCCGGTCGGTTATTCGAGGTGACACTACGCTGCCCGATATTAATGTCATCGACGGCGGGGTTGTACTTCAATCAAGGTTTGGTCGATTCGAGACGGTGGCTGAAATTGATGGTTATCGTCGGGAAGGTGCAGATCTCGTGACTCATAATTTGACCACAGAAATTGTATTCGCAAGACAACTGGGTATTCATTTTGCAGCACTGAATGTGATCAGCAACCCCGCTGAGGGTGTTGCACCATGGACCCTAGACTCACTAACGGATGTGTACAGGCGGCTAAACCCTGTAAGTTGGAAGATTCTCGAAGGATTATTACCTCGAATAGCCGCAATTCCCACTGATCAGGAGCGCACCCTTGTCGGTCAGCGTGAGCATCCTCCACTTAGCTATCTCGACGCGATAACGGATGAAAAATAATCTGACAATAGTACCTCTAACAACCTCTTTGGGTGCAGAAATACGGGGCGTCAATTTAGCCGAGTTGCAGCTTGAAGATGTCGCTGACTTCGTTGATTTACTCAACCAGCACAAAGTTCTTTTCTTCCCTGATCAATCCTTAACTGTTGACCAGCATGTCGCGTTCGGCGCGCTGTTTGGAGAGCTACAAGGGCATCCTCACTATGAGAACCCCATCACCAAGCACGAGCAGATATTTGAACTTGCGGCGAGCCATGGCGGTGTAGCTGATGAATGGCATTCAGATATCTCTTTCAAGCCATCACCCGCATTGTACTCCATCCTGAAGATGGTCAAATGTCCTGCAATCGGCGGTGATACACTGTGGACGAACCCTGAAGCTGCATACGAGGCACTGACACCGCCCCTGCGAGCGCTATGCGACGGTTTATCAGCATTGCATACCGCCGAAGCACATGGTCGCCCCGAGGTCATGGCGGTCCATCCCGTCGTACGTGTCCACCCAGATACAGGGAAACGCAGCCTCTTTGTGAATGAGCATTTCACAAAAAGGCTTGTTGAAATGAGCATTGAGGAAAGTAATTATTGGTTAACATACCTTACACGCTGGGTAGGAAAGACGCGCTTTTCCGTACGCTACCGTTGGCAGGCTGGGACCATAGCAATGTGGGATAATCGCTGTACTCAGCACAAGGTACTTAACGACTTTGCTGAGGAGCGTATCATTCAAAGAGTGACCGTCATGGGTGATCGACCCGAGGGTGGTCAACCAAAATGGCCGGTGTATACAAGCAGCCTGAATGCGAGTGACACTAGTCGGTATGATGCACCTTTGTTGGAATACTTTGCTAAAGCGTCTGACAGTGAAAACAACTGAGTTTAAAACAGCGAGATGTGTACTGAAGTGGGACGATCGCTATTTACTCGTGGTTCACAGAGGACAATTACGCGGGAGCAGTCGATGGGGCTTACCAGGAGGTCATGTCGAACCTGGGGAAAATGGTATTGAAACCATCAGACGAGAACTACAAGAAGAGTTATCAATAAATCCCGGTCAGTTTACGATGATTGGAGATTTCTTTTATAAGCGTCACCATCATCGAATTTACGGTGCCGAAATCACCGAGCCGATAGCAAAATATAATCATCGCGAGCTGCTAAAAATTGCCTGGTTTCCGTTAGCTTCTGTGGAGTCTTTGGCGCTTCAGGGTGAACTGCATGCCGGCTATGAAGCCGATGCCATCACAGCATTCAATGTCATCAGTTCGGAATAAACCTGCTACAAAAGTGCTACATTAGGATGATACGCGACATAGGCCTGCGGTTATCATGATGAAAAAATACAAAATTGCCATCCTGTTATTGAGCATTTTGCTTGTTCTCTCAGCGCTGATGGTGGATAACCGACGCAATCTTATAGCAAATTTCATGGCTTTCAGTGGAGGAGAACCACCGCCTCTACTTGAACCCATGGACGAACTGCCAACGACGGTAAGGCCCGATGATTACTTCACTATTGACGAAATTGCGCCGAACACCTTTGCTATTGGCGAGCCTCGTTACTACCAACAGAATTACAGCTATTTAGTTGTTGGTAACAAAAAAGCATTGCTGTTTGATGCTGGACCAGGCATCAGGAACATTCGAGAAATAGCAGAATCATTAACGGATTTGCCAATTGTATTTCTACCTTCGCATTTTCACTTCGATCATGTAGGGAATGGTATTGCGTTTACGGAACGCGCGGTTGTCGATCTTCCCTACTTGCGCAACAGAGCTATCGGCAACGAATTAACTTTTGCGGAAATGGAGCACTTGGGTGCTATCGAGGGCTTTGAAACGCCAACCTGGAGAGTCGATTACTGGTGGAAACCAGGAGATGCCATACAGCTGGGTGACCGGACAGTATATGTGGTTCATACGCCTGGGCATTCTAAAGAGTCTATTTCACTACTGGATACCGAGAATCAACTGCTATTAACCGGAGATTATCTCTATACCGGTCCTTTATATGTCTATTTTCCTGGTGCAAGTATGCAGGATTACCTAGACACAGCGCGTATCTTGCTGGCAGAAACACCCAATCTACGTTATTTCGGCGCTCACCGAACAGCGCCACCGGGGCCACCCCAATTATCGCAACAAGACCTCTTAGACCTAAAGAAATCGTTAGAACACATTCGCGACGGGAAACTTCAGGGTGAGGGATTATGGCCAATGGAATACATCGTCAATGAAAACATCACAATATTGGCAGATCCTCGATACCTGCAGGATTGGAGCGAATAGATGTTTTATCAGCGCAATTTACCTGCTCTCTAAATCGCCCTGCCACTGTCTTCCCAATACTTATCGCGCAAAAGTCTCTTCAACAGTTTGCCAGTAGGATGGCGCGGCAACTGGTCTTCATAGTCAACTGATCTGGGGACCTTAAATCCAGCGAGGTGTTCTCTGCAATGACCGATCAGGTCCTCGGTAAGTTGCTCGGAGGCTTGAATCCCTTCCGCGAGTTCGACTGCGGCTTTGACCTCTTCGCCAAACTCTTCATTGGGAACGCCAAAAACCGCAGCATCCATAATTGCAGGGTGATCAATCAATGTGCCCTCAATTTCGGCAGGGTAGATATTGACGCCGCCGGAAATAATCATATCGATCTTGCGATCGCTCATAAACAAATAGCCGTCTTCGTCTAGGTAGCCCACATCACCAAAGGTGAAGACTCCGGGTTCAAGATGCGCGTCTAAGGTCTTCTCCGGTGCATTATGGTATTCAAAATCTGACCCCATCAAATTCTTAACATACAAAGTACCTGATTCACCTGCCTCAGCATGAGAACCATCTTCCTTAATCACCAGTATTTCCATGATTGCGACAGGTTTGCCCAACGTACCCGGGCGGCTTAACCAGTCTTCAGAACTAACGGTTGTCACGATAGAGCCCTCGGTCGAGCCATAGTATTCATTAATCACTGGCCCCCACCATTCGATCATCCGCCGCTTTATCTGAGGCGGACAGGGAGCGGCACCATGCCAAACCGCACCCAGGCTGCTGCCATCGAATGCCTTCCGAATTTCATCTCCCAGTCTCAGCATACGAGTGAACTGGGTTGGTACCAGATGCGTGTTTGTAATCTGATACTGATCAATCAATTTAAGGACCTCTTCCCCGTCAAACTTGTGTCGCATGATGACGCTCGTGCCTGCCAATAACGGGAGAAATGAAAAGGCCCATTGCGCAGAATGGTAAACAGGACCAACGAGTAAGCTCTTACCCCCTGATGTTATACCTAGCATGCCGGAGATCCCTTCCCCTATCATTTTCAGCACATCAACGGGTGCACCTGTTTGCGAGAGCCCGCTTTTTACGCCTTTGGGATGACCGGTTGTTCCTGAAGTGTAAAACATCGGGCCACCCAACAGTTGGTCTTCTGGTTCGGCAGTGGCCTGCTCTGACAAAAACTCTTCATAGGAAACCGCTTGTTCCGTCTCATCGGCGAAGGTATCAGCTTCCGTGCCCATAATGACCACGACATCGAGATTGGGGCGTTGGGGTTGAAGCATGGTCGCTTCTGCTAGTTCGATAAATCGTGAATCAACAAGTAATGCTTTCGAACCAGAGTCCGCAAGAATATACGCAACTTCTTTTGCCACTAAGTGCCAGTTAACCGGCACCAGTAACCAACCACCATGAGCAGCCGCGGCAAATGCCTCAAAATACTCACGCCTGTTGCCGCTTAACACAGCAAAC
Source organism: uncultured Gammaproteobacteria bacterium (assembly GCA_913050215.1). Lineage (GTDB taxonomy): Bacteria > Pseudomonadota > Gammaproteobacteria > Pseudomonadales > Azotimanducaceae > UBA4582. The sequence goes on along the minus strand of CAJXBG010000001.1, from coordinate 73,262 downwards.
GCATCACCTGTCTTGAGCCCTTTATCTCGCAGCGCTTGCACCAATTGATTGACGCGCTCGTTGAAATCAGTCCAAGTGGTTTCACCAAAGTCGTCTACAAGCGCAATTTCCTCGGGCTTTGCATTTGCGAAAGGTGCTATCAGATTTGCCATATTCTCCACTTCCTGCGAAAAGCATCATCATAACATGGCATTAATCATCGGAAATGTCCGAGATTGTATTGACCGCTTTTTGCAGAGGCTCAACTGTGCTAGCTTCAAACCTGTATGGCAAATTTCTTGATGGGCGCGGCACGAGCGTCAGTTTACCATTTTAGTTTCAGTGCATCGTCAAATTAGTAGACTATTCGCAAAATGACATACGTATCGAATAGTGCCCAGTTTTAGCTAACACAACCTTTAAGGATTTATCTATGAAGTTGTACCACAACCCGCTTTCCTCCTGCTCCCAAAAAGTTCGCATGGTGCTCCATGAAAAAAACCTCAGCTGGGAAAGCCAAGTGATCGACTTGCAAAAAGGTGAACAGTTTACGGCTGATTATCTCGCACTAAACCCGAATGCGGTTGTGCCAACCCTCGAAGACCAGGGACATACGGTCATTGAGTCGACGCTGATCAACGAGTACCTTGATGACGCCTACGCCGACATTACGTTGAAGCCCGCTAATGCTAACTCGCGCTACCAAATGCGCTACCTGACGAGAAGAATTGACGACGCTTTGCACGGCGCGTGCGGCGTGATCACCTATGCCATAGGCGTAAGACCCTCGCTGATGAGTCGACCCAGAGAGGAAGTAGATGCCTTGATTAACAAGATTCCCGACCCTTCTAGGCGTGAGACTCGACGATCTGTTGTTCAACTCGGTGTGCAGGCGCCGGAGTTTGTCACCGCTCTGAATATACACGGTGCAGTTTTCGATCTCGCAGCATCTTTTCTGCAATCGCAACCATGGCTCGCAGGCGAGTCCTTTAGCCTCGCTGACTGCGCGTTAATGCCCTACGCGCTAAGAGCAGACCACCTTGGACTTGCGAATGAAATTAATGACCGTCCTGCTTTGTCGCGCTGGTATGATGCTGTCCAGGCACGGCCTGCTTTTAAAGATGCAGTGACAGCCTGGCTGCCAGAACCTGCAATTGCCGGATTCCGTGCTGCGGGTGATGCGGTAGCAAACGAGATCGCCAGCCTGCCACGCTAGTGCGTGCAGTCACCTTTCAGGATATCTGTCTGTGAGCTATTTGAAGCTAATATCAAAATTCTTCCTGATCAGTATTGTTGCCCTATTATCGATTGCGCAAAGCTATGGGCAAGATTCAGACAATCAGGTGATATCGGTAGGCGCAAACATCGGCAACGTGCCCTGGGAATTTCAAGACACAAAAGGACAATTGATCGGTTTTGAAATCGACCTAGTTCACAAGATCGCCAGCCAACTGGGCAAAGAAGTAGACATCGTTAACATTCCGTTTAGTGGACTTTTTTCCGCTGTTCAATCTAATCGAATAGATATTGCTATCTCATCAATCACCATCACAGATGAGCGCCTGAAATCTGTTTCATTTGCGCAACCCTATTACGATAGCGATCAATCTCTCACGATCAGGAGTGATAGCTCCGTCAAAACTGTCGACGATCTGAGGGGTAAAATTGTCGCCGTAGACACAGGTTCTACCGGTGACATCTGGACTTCCGAAAACCAGCAAAAATATGGTTTTAAGGAAATCCGTCGTTATGAAGGTATCACCCCCGCAGTGCTCGATCTCGAGATAGGAAGAACTGACGGATACATCAGCGATATACCTGCAATGCAGTACTACACCAAAGATAAGCCAAATCTTGAGGTCATAGAGCGCATCAAGACAGGCGGTAGCTACTCCATGATGTTCAGTAAACACAATGAATTAGCCGTTGAGGTCAATGAGGTTATCACCTCACTCAAACGCGCTGGATACATCAACGATTTACACGAGAAGTGGTTTGGTACTCGCGCAGAGGCATCAACTTCGACTGCAAAAACTACTGCGATGCCCGGCAGCAAAGAGGGGGTGATACTAAATTTCGTCGATACTTTCTTGAATAAAGAAGTGCTTCTAACAACACTCCCAATGCTTATGCTTGGTTTAAAAACCACGATACAGCTGGGTTTCATCAGCATCGTTCTTGGATTAATTCTCGGACTTGCTCTGGCGCTACTGCGTTTGTACGCACCGTATGTTGTAGGGTTCCTGGCAAAAGCCTACATCGACATTTTTCGTTCGATTCCGCTGTTGGTATTGCTGATTATCATTTTCTATGCGCTACCATTTGTTGGTATCAATCTGTCTCCTTTCTATGCCGCGGCAACGGCGCTGGTCATTGTGTCAGGCGCATACACCGCCGAAATATTTCGCGCCGGAATCGAAGCAATTCCCAAAGGACAATTCGAGGCATCTCAAGCGTTGGGACTTAGCTACAGACACATGATGATTGATGTGGTGTTACCCCAGGCGGTCAAAATCGTCATTCCGCCACTAACCAACAACTCTATCAACGTGATTAAAGACACCGCGCTTGCATCGGTTGTCGCGATGCCAGATTTGTTAAAGCAGGCAACCCAGGCTCAAGCAATCGCAGCGAACCCAACGCCGCTGATCGCCGCCGCGGGAATCTATCTCGCATTACTCTTACCGCTTGTCCTTTACGTTTCCCACCTGGAAAAGAAATATAGATTGAGGGAATACGCATGAAGACTTTAATTAAACTTGAAAGCGTCTCCAAGCATTTCGGCAATTTCAGAGCGCTCAGTAATATTAATCTGCAGGTTGATGAAGGAGAAGTGCTGAGTGTAATTGGACCATCAGGGTCCGGAAAATCAACCATGATCAGATGCATCAATTTGCTCGAACAGTACGACAGTAGCGGCTCCATTATCGTTGATAACAAGCTTGTAAAAAAAGGTAAAGCACTCAGGGAAGTCCGGGCAAATATTGGCATGGTGTTTCAAAACTTCAATCTGTTTCCGCACATGACCATTCTTGATAACGTAACACTAGCGCCGATGCGCACGGGTGGTCTCTCGGATGCTGACGCGAAGAAGCGGGCACACGCGCTACTCGAGGAAGTTGGAATATTAGATCAGGCTGATAAATATCCGGATCAGCTTTCCGGTGGGCAACAGCAGCGAGTAGCCATTGCTCGGGCACTGGCGATGGAGCCAAAAGCCATGTTATTCGACGAACCTACTTCGGCGCTGGATCCTGAAATGGTTGGAGAAGTGCTGAATGTTATTAAGAACCTGGCAGACCGCGGTGTCACAATGATCGTCGTCACCCATGAGATGGGATTTGCTCGTCAGGTATCTGACAAGGTTGTATTTATGGATAGCGGGCAAATCGTTGAAAGTGGTACGCCTAGTGAAATTTTTGATTCTGCAAAGGAATCTCGAACCAGGGACTTCTTGAAAAGTGTACTATCGCACGAAGCATATACCAACAAACGATAACTGAAAGGCAAAATAGACGATGGCACTAGATATGGAATTTGTACGTAGTCAGTTTCCCGGCCTCGGTACAGACTGGGCGCTAATGGATAATGCTGGTGGCTCGCAGATTCTGAAAGGCGTGGTAGACAAAATTACTCAGTACTATTACTCCAACAACGTACAAACTGGTGGAAGCTATGACCTTTCGCAGCAAGCTGCGATATCTATGGCTAACGGACGAGAAAATATTGCGACGTTATTCAATGCAACAAGACCTGAGGAAATCGTTTTTGGCGCTTCATCAACTGTCTTGCTGCAAGTTCTTTCACGCGCGATGGCAGCTCAGTTTCAACCCGATGATGAGATTATTGTTACCATCATCGATCACGAATCAAACATTGGCCCGTGGGTAAGCCTACAGGAAAAAGGTGTCAAGATAGTTTTCTGGCCAATGAATAAGGAGACTCAACAACTCGAATTGGCAACGCTTGATAAAATAATGACGGACAAAACCCGGCTGGTCTGTTGTACACACGTTTCCAATGTGCTCGGTACGATTAATCCGATTAAAGATATTGCCGAATTTGTCCACCAGCGCGGCGCCCGGATCTGTGTCGATGGGGTCGCCTATGCACCGCATCGAGCCGTTGACGTGCAGGCATGGAATGTCGACTTCTATGTGCTCAGCCTCTATAAAACCTACGGCCCTCACCACGCGGCGCTCTTCATAAAATATGAACACATGCCAGACTTATCCAACCTGTCCCATTACTTTTACGACAAAGACAAAATTCCAGCCAAGCTTGAACCGGGAAATGCAAATTACGAGCTCTCCTTCGGCTCTGGTGGCATCGTTGACTATCTTGCGGAACTTGGACTTCGCGCCGGAGAGACGCGTTCCCGGAGAAAGCAACTGGAAGCTGCATTTGAATTAATCGCCGTGCAGGAATTTGCTTTAACGGAACGACTTCTAGGCTATTTGAGAGGTCGTAATGACTGTACGATCTTCGGTATCCCTGATGGTAAAAGTCAAAATAGAGTCGCAACGATCAGTTTTGTCGTAGAAGGACATGACCCTGAGCAGGTTTGTCAGAAGCTTGATGAGTATAAAATCGCGCTTCGCTTTGGTGATTTCCATGCACGCCGTTTGGTTGACAGTATGGGTTTTTCAGAAGCTAATGGCATACTCAGAGTCTCGATGACGCACTACAACACCCTCTCCGAAGTTGACAGAGTCATCGCTGCACTGGATCAAGTGCTAGCGTAAACAGTTGCCGAATATCCGATCCATGGCAACGCTGCAGCGGCCTATCGCGCGCTCACTAATACTTTGGGCAATCGTGCCATGCCTCTCGAATGACTTACCTTGGTACCCTTCGCGATAGACTTCCCGGGGACGATTTTTTGTTCCCGAATTATTTCAGGTGGGATTCACATCCGACGATGGCCGACCTGCCTACCAACCCTACAATTATGTACCAAAAGGCTTTTAAGAGACTCTCAGCTATAGATTTCAAACAACTTTAGGCGTTAGGGTTGCCTGCCCTGACAGAGCCGTGATTTTTGTGACCGGCGATAACGGGCTCATTCATTATGATGGATCAGACTCCGTTTTAGCATGTCATCATCGACGGAAAAAAGGCACCAACTTAGGTGCCTTTTCTCTGGTGGGTATAGCGCCGAGAGGGCGCTCGGATTCAACGATCTAGTTTAGAAACGGACAATACCTTCCAGCGTGACAGTCCGGCCGATGCTAAGGTTTTGAAATGCGCTACCCGCAATCTCATAGGCGTGCTGAATAGTCATCTCATCGCTGAGATTACGGCCGTTCAGTGCAATCTCCCATTTCTCATCACTGGATAAGAGTGAAATTCGAGCATCATATTTTGTGAAAGAACCCTGGGTACCTCTTGGTGAAATGTCCGCACGTACATGGTATTCATCAGAATGATAAATCGAACCCATTGCTCTAATCATGAGAGCGTCGGAAATCTCAGACTCCCACATCGCGGTGATATTCATTTCCATATCGGGTGAGCGTTCAAGGCGTTCTCCTGACTGGTTCTCTGTACCACTTACAGCATCACAATCGCTGTTAATTGTTGCGCCTGTACCATCGATGACACACTGGGCACCCGCATAGTCATCGTAGACAGCATCAATCCAGGCCAACGAACCATTTAGGCGCAGGTTCTCCGTGGCTTGCCATGCCAGTTCAATTTCAAAACCGTTTACCGTCGCGACACCTGCATTACCAATGATAAATTGAGTGCCGTCATAGGATGATGTTTGAAGGTTCTCGAACTCCGTAGTAAAGACTGCCAAGTTCAAGTTTGCTGCGCCATCAGCAAGTGAGGTTTTCAATCCAGCTTCCCAACTCGTCGCCTCCTCATTTTCAAAGTCAAACACACCATTACCCTGTTTCAACGTCAGCCCACCAAGCACAGCCGCAGCATCAATGCTCGATGCGCCGACAAATTCCTGCAGGTACGCAGCATCTCCGGCGCGCTGAAGCAATTGTGCACCAAGTTTGGAGTCGTTAGCCTTCATTCCTCCTGCTTTAGAGCCGCGTGCATAAACGCCGTAGATCATCATGTCATCATTGACGTCGTACTGAACGCGTAACGACGGGTCAACACTATCGTCTTCACGCGTTTGTCGAAATAGGTATTCAGGATCGTGGCCAGCTGTGCTCTGCAATACTCGCTGCGGATCAAAAGCACCGTTAGGAAACGACAAGGGCCATGACGCACCAACGGCCTCTTGTTCTTCATCGGTATACCGAATATCGAAAATCGCACGCAATCTATCATTCATATTCCAAGTCAACTGAGCGTAAGCTGAAAAAGCATCACTCTCTCGCAGAAAGTTACGATCCATACCTGAGCCGTTGGTAAACGCAAGCGCCAAAGGTGGAATATTGACACCTACTGCAATAGGAATACCGGTAACTGCATTCCAAAAGTTGGGATAAAACGGGGAATACTGACGCGTTTTTAGGTTTGAGTTTTGATACCAGATGCCCGCAATGTACTCGAAGGTTTCGTTGGCTGGAGAAAGCACCCTAACCTCAAAACTCGTTTGATCGTAATCGTCGAACAATCTGGTGTTGAGGATAGCTTCGGGGTGACCATCTACATCAAGAAACCATTCATTTTCGTATTCCCAGTAACTGGCTATCGCTTTTACTGTGTGGTCTGCAACTTCGGTATCTATCGTGAAAGTCGCCAATGACCATTCATAGTCATAGTAGTCTTCTCGCGCGTCACCAGTGCTCACACGACGAATATCATCTGCGGCATATTCTGCGTCCGCATCCAGCGTCACACTTGACATTGCACCTGGATTAATTAACTGATTGTTACGGCCGTCGGTAGTAGATTTTCCACCCTCGAGTTTCAACGAAAGCATCGTTGCGTCAGTGACATCGAATTCAAAACTCAGTCGTCCGACGGTAGATTCCTTTGCTCCATCGTCGTTACCCGTAAAAGTATTATCGGTATAACCGTCGAGATTATCTGTTCTCACCGCTAGGCGCGCTCGAAAGTTGTCAGACAGGGCACCGGATACATAAGCACTGGAGGAGATCCCTCCGTCCTCCCCCTCGTAGCCCACCTTAAACTCACCTTCGAACTCTTCGGTGGGTTTGCCAGTCACCGCTGTTATGGCGCCTGCAATTGTGCTCTTTCCGAACAGTGCACCCTGAGGACCCCGAGCAACTTCAAGTCTTGTCACGTCCAGAAACGAAGATTCCATACACTTGCCGCGACCACAATAAACATCATCAATGTAAATGGGTACAGAAGAGTCGAAGGCCAAATTGGAAATACCGGAGCCGAGCCCCCGAACGCGCACAGCCCAGCTGCCGAAAGTTTGTTGAACCTGAAGTCCCGGAACAAAATTCTGAACATCGCTCATATCTTTAATATCGAACGCCTTCATAAACTCACCGGTGACGACCCCAACCGAAATAGGTACGTCTTGCACGTTTTCTGCTCGTTTGGTTGCGGTAACGACAACTTCTTCGAGCGCATAGGATTCAGCCATCGCGGCTTGACCCATAATGGTAATACAAGTGCCCAGAACGAATGAGATACCGGTTTTCAGATTACTCGTTATAAACTTACGCATATAAAATCCCCTGATATATAGCTCAATGCTTGTCGTAGGTTGTTATTCTTAATTTTTATTTCTTGTTTCTTGTTTCTTAATTCTTGTTTTTTTCCTGATGTTTCCCACTGGAAATCACCATCAGGTGCATGGAACCTGCTCCACGCCAAGTAGCGCTACAACTTTACGCCTTATGCATTAACCGACATCGGTTCCACATTGACGTCCTTCTCTGTCAGCTCTCGTGTCCAGGCGGCAAGTTCAAGCAGAATGCCATCGGGATCCTTAAAATAGACAGAACGTACGAAGGTTGTTTCGTTAATCTCTAGGCTCGCCTGAGCGTCGGAATCGTCATGATTGTAGACGGCCGTACACTTCACACCCGCGACCTCTAGGCGTTTCTGGTATTCGTCGATCATGTCCGGAGCTACATCAAACGCAACATGGTTCATTGACGCGTGCGCTGAGGTCAATGGTCCCTCTCCAACTGTATTCGCTGAATGGGTGACGCCCGGTTGAGATTCCGGTGCATCAGGAAACCAGAAGAAAGCTATCTGATCACCGCCGCCACAATCGAAAAAGAAGTGCTGGCCGAGATTGTTCGGCAGCTCAATCGTTTTTGTCAGGGGCATACCCAACACGCCTGAGTAAAAATCGACGGTTCTTTTCATGTCCTTGCAAACAAGCGCTAGGTGGTTAATGCCTCTGAATTTGAACTTTTCATTCGTGTTCATCCTCTATTCCCCTGCCCTACATTCTCATTCGTCTGAAGCCTTCGCAGCCTCCAAGTCAGACAATATCGTGCAAACATCCCACCCTGATGAGACAGCTGCCCAGAAATATTCGTCAATTTATTGTACATAATATGCCCACAGAAATAGTGATGTCAATGTAAATACTTTGACACGTCGCGATATTTCTTGTATTTCTAAGCTTAATTTTAAGGAGAATTGCATGCCAAGGCTAAAACAGGTTTCTAAAAAAAACGCACCGGATAACGTCAAAAAATATTACAATCTTCTTTTCGGTGACCGTGATCCGGTCGCCGAACCCGGCACAGCGACAGGCACGCCCGGCAACTGGTGGAGTGTATTCGCATTGGTCCCTTATATTTTCGATCACGCGACCAGTCATTTCGGCATGTTCGGTATGTTTGCCAGTGAGAGTGTTAGCAAAATGGATGGCGCTATCAGAGAACTCGCTATCACGCGCGCCGGTTACACGGCGGCTAGCCAATTTGTCTATTCGCAACATTGCAAGGCTGCCCGGCGGAACGGTTTGTCTGACGAAAAAATCGCGGCGATTCCTTTTTGGCAGGTGTCGGATGTTTTCGATGCAAAAGAGAAAGCGGTGCTTGCTTGGGCGGATGCTTTGATCTACGACAAAGGGCGCGCTTCGGACGAATTGTTCGATGCCCTTCACTTACATTTGTCTGATGAAGACATTCTAGAGCTCACTTATCATGTCATGGGGTACAACATGCATGCTGTTTGTTGCCGTGCATTGCGACTGGAGTTTGATGACGTACCGGAGAGGATAAAAGAGGTACCAGTGCCGGGCGCTGGAGAACCTGCCGATTGGGCCGGCTCCGCTTGGCAAGACAAGGGTTAGCAACCAGATCTTGCTACCCCCGCTCAGAAATTAACAGAGGCTGGGCCAAGGCCCGCTCTTGACCCATGGGCAGATGGCATTGATAAAGTTGCCAATAAACTTGCTGCTTTGGAGACTTCGGGTTCTGCTTTGACAGCATCCAAGAATTGTTAAGATTAGATCTTTGTCATTTTAACTGACGTTAAATTTGACGTTTAACCAGCTTTGTTAAAACGATGCTCGACAACTAACAATTTCAGAATAATCCGGATCTATGCTTCCAAACTGATATACTCGCCGCAGCGTTAATTTAGTAGTTATCAATATGCCTCTTAAAAGAACAACACTCGAAACTTTCGCGGGTTTAGCTAAAGCCATTGACTGGTATGATGTTAGCCTGCAAAGCATTCTGAAAAACTTGGGTATGACCTCAGTCAATCGAACCCAATCCATGATTCTCATTCATATTTCAAATGGCGTGACCCGCCCATCTGAAATTGCTCGGGAAATGGGTACGACCCGCCAGAATATTCATTCAATGGCTAAGCATCTCATCGACAACCACATCGTAAAGCTTATCTCTGATCCCAACGACCGCAGGTCTAAGCAGTATGCTTTCTCCGATGATTCTCAAGAGCTCAGGGATACGGTGCTGAAGGTACTCGTTCAGCTCGACAAAAAACTAGCGGACAGGATCGGCAAAGACACAATGCAGGAATTAAACAGGGCATTAAGTGCTGATTGGGGCGAGCCTGTGAAAGAAATACCGCCTGGCACTGCAAGAATTCGATAACATAAATCTAATAGACGACGTCTGCAGAGTTTACGCCAACATGAAGTCATCAAAGCGGCGTATTCGAAGGTAACCCGAGTAGCAATCTTCCATAGGATTCTGTTGAGATATCGAGATCAAAAACGGTGTGTCCACTCAGAGTCTCAAGATCTCTCATTGATCGCTGCATCGGGCTAGTCAGACCATGAGCACTGGCGCCACTCGCTTCCACCACATCGCGCACAATATTCCGCGACTCCCTAACAATATGCCCAATGCGAACCCTGAGGGCTGCACGCTCTATGTCGGGGCAAATCTCGCCGCTTTCTCCCCACGCCATAACATCTCTGGCGACTTTTTTGAGTGTATTCTCATTGGTTTTTGCCCTAATCGTCAAATGCGCTAACCGGGATTGTCCGAGCGCCCTTTCCGATTGTTTATCAGCTGTGCCGTATATCGTTCTTCCTTGCAATCGATCCTTAAAAAGAGCGACGGTTCGACTCGCGCAACCAACTGCAGGAGAAGCTGCTGTCAAACCGAGTACGGGTAACATCGGCATTCGGTAAGTGGAGGTGTTATGAAGCTTTGCTCCTGCGCTATCCCCGGCCCTCATGTCAGCTAAATTCTGACGCAAATGCGTTGGTACGAAAACATCTTTAATCACGATATCGTTGCTACCAGTGGCAACCATACCGGACATTTGCCATGTGTCGACGACATCAACTTGGTCCCTAGGCAGAATATACATACATAACTCGGGCGCACCATCATGCTCGGTGAGCGCCCCAACCATAATCCAGTTCGAATGCATCACCCCGGTGCCCCATTCCCAATGCCCATTGAGTATGTAACCGCCATCAACAGGTTTCGCAGTGCCTTTTGGAGCCAAGGCGCCCGGGGCAATGATGTATGGAAATCTGCCAAAAATATCTTCCTGCGCTTCCTCGTTGTACAACCCCAACAACCAATTGTGTTCCATACAAAAGGTCACCACCCATGCGATTGAGATATCCGCAGCACCCAAAATCATGCCAAGGTCCATAAACCCATCTAGGCTAAACTCGTATCCACCGTATTTCTTTGGCACAAAGTAACGATAGACCTGAGTCTCCTCGATAGCCTGCATGACCTTGTCAACAGGCTTTCGAATACGCTCTGCCTCGGACGCGTGCGCTTCCACCATCGGGGTTAATGAGCGGATTTTCTCAATCAGTTCCTGTTCTTCCATACCTGTATCCAAGTGCTTTTTTGTCAATTTGATTGATATTTAATTCTGACACCAAATAGCATTGGCTGCAATGGGCAAAAAATAAACCAACACTGCCAGCATAAATTCCGTACGAACAATCCCTGTATAAAAGGACAGAAACCATCACAAAATTCAATTTATGTGTGGCCAACGCGAGATCTATATCAACCCTCGTCTCAAAAACATCCCCAACAAGCGGACTAAACCACACCGGCTTCCAAGTCGGCAGAGAGGCATTATTTGTCAAATAAATTGATATTAATGCCTGCACCAAATACCATCGACTGCTGTGAGCAAAAAATAAACCAACTTTCCCGGAACAAAATCTGTATAACCAAAGAGTGTAGAATGAGAGGACGGCTATGAAAACATCATCGAACAACGCTGCCAACGCAACATCAAAAAAAACCTTTGTCTCGATGACATCCCCAACGAGTGCGCGAAACGGCGCCGGCTTTCATCCATGCCAGGGACTCTACCATGAACCTCTCAACAAAAAGCCCGTCACTGCATTCATCGCAACGCATTACAATGTGGACTTTAGTGAGCACTATCTAGGGAACTACATGGCAGCCAGAGGATATGGCTTTCTCGGCTGGAACACCCGTTTCAGAGGTAATGAAGGATTCTTTCTGTTAGAGCACGCGCTGATAGATATTGGTCAGGGCGTCCGCTGGCTCAAGGAAACCGCGGGTATCGCCAATGTTGTTATTCTGGGAAATTCCGGTGGCGGCTCTCTGATGGCTGCCTATCAGTCCCAGGCAAAGGGTGTGACAATCACACCGACACCGGGACTAAAAATACCCAATGCGCTGCAAGAATTGTTGCCCGCAGACCTATACATCTCCCTCTGTGCCCACGGCGGGCGTCCTGAGGTTTTAACCGACTGGTTTGACCCATCAATTGTGGACGAAACAGACCCAACCAGTATCGACCCCGCGCTCAACATGTACAACGAGGTAAACGGGCCACCCTACTCGCCCGAATTTGTGGTCAAATACAGAGCCGCTCAGGTCGAACGAAATCACCGTATCACCGCCTGGTGTCACGAAGAACTCGCTCGATTATCAGCACTAGGCATGAGCGATCGAGCATTCCACATGTACAGAACCTGGGCTGACCTCAGGTTAATGGACCCGACTATCGACCCCTCAGACCGCAAGCCGCAGTGGTGTTACGCGGGCGACCCAAAATCAGCTAACTTTTCGCCAAGAGGTATAGGTCTAACCAATACTTTACGGACCTGGCTTTCCATGTGGAGTCTGAAAGAGTCGCACTGCCAAGGCCCGCCTCACCTTAATCGCATAGATAATCCAGCATTGGTTATTCAAAGCCTTGCGGATACCGGTGTATTTCCCAGTGATGCACAGGGCATATTCGATGCACTCGGTACCGACGACAAGGAGCTGCATCTGATCAAAGGAGATCACTATCTTGAGACGCCCGACACTGCTCGGGATGATGTTGCCGATCTCATTGTCGCTTGGTTGGAAAAGCATTCAGTTTAAGAAGCAAACCTAGAGAGCTAACAACACATGTCGAACCAAAAAGAAGAATCAGTGAACAGCTCAACAATCTATGCCTGGTATGTCGTTTGCGTACTTTTAGTAGCCCAAGCGTTCTCATTCCTAGATAGGATGATAATGGGTCTGCTGGTAGGACCGATAAAGAACAGCTTTGATATAAGCGACACGCAATACAGCTTACTCGCGGGGTTTGCCTTTTCGCTGTTTTACGCACTGATGGGCTTACCCTTAGCGCGTATCGCCGACCGTGGCAGCCGTCGCAACCTCATTGTGATTGGTATCACAGCATGGAGCTTCATGACCGCGCTTTGTGGACTTGCCAAGGGTTACTGGACGCTTTTCTTTGCGCGCATGGGGGTTGGGGTCGGTGAAGCCACATTGGGACCCGCTGCATATTCAATGATCGCCGACTACTTTCCAAAAAACATTCTGGCACGCGCACTCTCTGTCTATATGATCGGCGTGACACTCGGCTCGGGATTTGCATACATGTTGGGAGGTGCAGTCGTTGGATATGTTGAAGGTATGGACCGCATCATTGTGCCGATTATCGGCGAGATGGAGGGCTGGCAGTTAACTTTCTTTATCGTTGGCTTACCGGGACTTTTCGTAGCAGCGCTGATGTACTATACGGTTCGCGAACCAGCTCGCAAGGGCGTAGGACAGGATCTCGCCGAGATTCCACTGACAAATGTTCTTTCTTATCTCTTGCAACGCAAGCAGGCATATCTTGGTCACATACTCGGCATTTCTATCTTCATTATGGTCGTGTATGCACTGAACCTATGGGGCCCCACCTACTTTATTCGCACCTTCGAATACACTCGTCCGGAGGCAGGATGGGTATTTGGACTAGTCATGATCTCGGCCGGCACCTTCGGTTTACTCACCGCTGGCTTACTTTCAGATAAGCTAATGGCCCGTGGCATACACGACGCTTATATCAGGATGATACTATTTAGCATGCTCGCTATTATGCCCTGCGCAATAGCCCTTGGTTTTATCGAAAACGACAAGTTAGCGATCGTCGCGATGGCATTTGCTATTTATTTTTCTGCATTTCAGGGAGGCATTTCTGGCGGCGCACTGCAGTTGATGACACCCAATAGAATGCGTGGTCAGGTAACTGCACTTTTTTTACTTGCCGCTAACTTGATTGGCCTTGGACTGGGGCCAACGGTGATTGCCATGGTTACCGATTACATATTTATGGATGAAGCTGCAATCGGAAAATCTATCGCGCTTTGTACGCTATTGCTCTGCCCTACGGGCGCATTTATTCTTTGGAGAAGTATGCCTGCGATCCAAAAACAACTGACTGAACAAGGGTAGCAGGCTAAATCAGCACGGGCTCGTCATCTCGTGCTGTGCTCAAGCGAATGTACCAAAGCAGTGAGCGTTTGATTGACTGGGGCGCTCAGCGAAAGTTTTTGCGCTTCTATTGGAATCGCGCCATTAATCATGCCAACCTCACTTAACCGCCCAGCTTCTAAATCCAGTAAAACCGATGGTTTGGCGTGGGGCATTCTGGCCGCGAAGTTCCTGACCATCTGAACAGGATCGTCGACCTGAAGGTTAACGCCCTTTGCCTTTGCTATCTCCCAGGCCTCGATTGCCGCTTGTTGGCTCACCGGTCCGACTTGCGGGTCATCCATAATCTCTCCAACGGTAAAGCCTGTGAGTGCAGACAAAGCACTGTAAGCCACATTGCAAATGAGCTTTTCCCATTGCATTGCTTCAATATCGACGACCGACTCAGCGTCAAACCCGGCCTGCGTAAAACAAGTTGCGACTTTGCTAACATCCTCTAGATCCAGATCGCCGTACGCTCCCATACGTATCGCTTTCATATCATTATGATAAGCATGACCCGGCTTAAGCAGCGAAGCTCCAAACCCCTGCGCTATGCCTACGATCAGCCTTTCCTTGCCTAATACGCTGGCAACAGCATCGGAACTGCCCAGCCCATTTTGAATTGTGAGTATCAGCGTTTGCGCGTTGACGACACCACGTGCACTTGAAATCGCAGCCTGCACATGCGCCCCCTTTACCGCAACGACTAACAGTTCGACCTCATCAACAGGAACACGTTTGTGTGCTGGAATCTGCACAGTGCGGTCACCACTTGCCCCGGACACCCTCAAGCCGAACTTATTAATTGCATCAATGTGCGCATCATTAGTATCAATGACTAAAACCTGGTTTCCTGATGAAGCCAACAATGCAGCATATATAGAACCCATTGCACCACATCCCAGCACGGCTATTTTCATATTTCACCCACATCTTTGATGTTTTACGAAAGTACCAACAAATGATCTTTTAACTCGGTTTTTTGTTCAAGTCCAAAACCCGGAGCATCCGTTGGCGAGACATGTCCATCCTCAAGTACACATTCAGGCGCGTAGCCACCAAAAGGCTGGAACACGCCTGGATAAGCTTCACAGCCGCCAAGACCCAGACCTATTGCGATATGAAGGTTAATCAGATGGCCGCCATGGGGGTGGCACTGTTTGCGATCGAAACCGAGTTTTTCCAGCTCCTGTACCATCCTGACATATTCTGTGAGCCCATAACTCAAACCTGCGTCCATCTGGAAAACATCTTTTTCTTTTCGCATACCACCAAACTGTACGAGGTTGATCATGTCTCTTCGACTGAACAGGTTTTCCCCTGTTGCGATCGCACCTTCGTAATACTGTGTTAATTCACGGTTTAATTTGTAGTCAAGTGGATCACCTGGTTCTTCATACCAACGTAAGCCGAGCGGGGCTATCGCCTCGCCATACTCAAGGGCAGAATCCAGATCAAATCTGCCGTTCGCATCCACAGCGAGATTTTTGCCTGAACCAGCGATCATTAGCGCTGTATCAATACGATCAAGATCTTCAGTGAGGGTCGCGCCGCCGATCTTCATCTTAAAAGCCCCGTAACCCTGCGCCTGATAAGCTTCAAGTTCCTTTCGCAGTCGACTCGCAGAATCCTCAGCATAGTAATAGCCGCCCGCTGCGTAGACCTTCGCTGAATCAGCTTCTACGCTGTGACTGAAATTTTTAGCTATTGTCATCCACGCGGGTTCATCAGCGAGCTTTGCATTCAAGTCCCATATTGCAAGTTCCAATGCACCAACGGCGCCAGCTCTGTCACCGTGACCGCCCGGTTTTTCATTCTTCATTGCTATACTGGCGACAGCCGCGGCATCAAATTCAGTACCATTTGTTGCTAACAGCAATTCCGGCGGACAATTTAATATACGGGGAATTATGCGATCCCTTAGGATGCCAGATTGCGCGTAACGACCAATGGAGTTAAAACCGAATCCAACTACCACTTTGCCATTTCTTGTCTGATCACTGACCACAGCAACCAGCGAAACTGTGTGATCGTTGAAGCTTACGATCGCATTGGAAATATTTCCTTCCAGCGGAACAGTGATGTCTCGAATGTTAGTGATACGCATGACGATGAAATTTGACCCGAATCAGATTGATAAGCCACATCTTTTACCCTTAAAGTAAATCGTAAACAGCGGTTCGTCAATTTGAATTACAATCCTGTAGACACAGCATTCGCGAGACCGGCCTAAATCAACCGTGTTTTTTACAATTCAGGCGTAATTTGAATGGATCAAAACCAATACTCAGGAGATGGTTTCTATGAGCACTAATTTTATTGTCGTTGTAACCTTCAACACAAACTCAGAAAATCACACCGCCGCAAGAACACAAATAGATGATTACATCAGAGACTTTCTCAGCCAACAACCCGGCTTTATTGAGAGTCGATTGCATGAGCTTCAAGCAGGCGCAGGTTTGTTGCACTACGCAAGTTGGCAATCAGAGAATGATTTCAAGTTGTTCGCGCTCAAGGCAAAAGATCACCCTGCATTACCTGCCATTCGGGCATACACCCCAAGTGCCAACTTCTATCATATTTTTGCGGAATACTGAGATTCAACAAAGGTAATGTCGCTCAAACTGCAAACGAGTATGGCGCACCCCTCATTCACACCGTGGTCAGGCATTACCTAAAATCACGCTTAGGTATTCAATCACCTTGAGTGACATTATTAACAGATAAGAATGCGCCGTTAGAGGATCTGATCACTTCGTGAACTTCAAGCACCGCATTAGGATGAATGCCACCCAGAATATGAGGGAAGAGTTCATTATCTGTACCCTCGAAGTTTGGCTGTTTGTCGCCGACAGGGGCGGTCCCTTCAAACACAACTTCAGTGCCAGCGGCCGCAAGGCTGTCTGTTGTCATTTGCAAACAAAGCCATTTTCCCGGGACATCCAAGTAAAAATGGTTCGCTACATTCATCAAAAGCTCGGGGTTCGCAGTCGCATGGGTGAAACCATCCTGCTGATACGTTGGGGGAAAATAGGCCGCCCCACTGTCAACCGCTGTTTGCCATAGATCTGCCTGTACTAGATGGAATAAATAGGGGTGTTGCAGGTGGGTATCTGTATTCTTAATATTCGACGGTACACTATCCCCAGGGGTACAACCCAGCAACATGGAAAATAAGATCAGGATAAGAAGTTGCTTTGGAGCATGCATCGATTTTGCCTCGAGGTTGTTGTTAGCTGATTGGTCGAAATAACTGAAGCATATTACCGATTACCGATAAGTATTTACACCATAAAAATGGCACAGTGTGCGAATAGCTTTAGGCATTATTTCACTGTTTTGTGTACCCTGTTCGCAGATGAAAAGCAGATAAAAACTTCTGCGAGAAATAGATGTGGCGTTGTTTAAGACAGATCAGCATTGGTATCGTCACTACAGGACTGTCTAAATATCAACCGAGACATTCTTTAATGAAAAGACCCACCCTGAGCGTGATAGAATTCGCGCTTTAAATTTTACCAGTTAACGGAAACAGCTTATGAGCAACGCATATAAGGTCGCCATACTCGAAGGTGACGCCATTGGACCCGAGATAATGGCGCAGGCAGTCAGGGTGTTTGACGCAGTAACAAGGCACAGAGACGTTGAGTTTGAACTCATCCGTGCGCCCTTTGGTGCTGCCGCTTACTTCGATACTGGAAAGGCATTCCCTGAAGAAACCAAAGCCATTTGCGATTCAGCTGATGCCATTCTCAAAGGCCCAGTGGGACTGAGTCATGAGGAATCACAAAAGATACCCGTTGACGAGCAGCCAGAACGCGGTGCCATATTACCCCTGCGGGCTCGATTCAATACGTATGCAAATGTACGCCCTATTTACCTTAGTGCAGATATGGCTCATTTTTCTCCGCTGAAGAAGGAAGTGATACCCGAGGGTATTGATATCATATTAATTCGGGAACTTGTTGGTGGGCTGTATTTCGGCGAGAAAGAAAGCGGTGTCAACGAGGCAGGAAAGCGTTACGTCAAAGAGGTGCTGGAGTATGACGAAGACCAAGTACGGCAGATTCTGAAAATTGGTTTCGAAACGGCTCAAGGACGGAAAAAGGTCCTTCATAATATTCACAAGAGCAACGTTCTGAAATCCAGCGTGTTCTGGAATGAAATTCTTGAAGAAGTTAGAGTCGATTATCCCGATGTAGAAGTCGTACACCTGCTAGTCGATGCTGCTGCAACGGCCCTCTGCCTGAATCCAGGGCAATTTGATGTCATGGTTATGGAAAATATGTTTGGTGATATTCTCAGCGATCAAGGCGGTGGCATACTGGGCAGTCTTGGGTTGATGCCCTCAGCCTGTATTGGACCCGACAAGGCCTATTATGAGCCGTCTCACGGTAGCGCCCCCGATATTGCCGGTAAGAACATCGCTAATCCCTATTCCATGATTGGCTCAGTCGCGATGATGCTGGAGACCAGCTTTAACATGGGTGCCGAGGCGAAACTTGTATGGGAGGCTATGAAGTCAGTCTTCGAAGCAGGATATACAACTGCGGACCTAAAAGGCACGGGAGAAACGCAATTGCTTTCAACTGCGGAATTTGGAGACAAAGTGATGGAGAAGTTAGACGCGTTATTAGCCCTATAGATAGGGCTTTTGTGTCTGAGTTTGGACAATTTACAAGTTTGGGATTTGCGTCAATAAACCTGTGATCATTGCCAACATTGATAACCAACCCCAACCAATGAAAGCCCACATGATTAGAGGCTGCTCAAACAGATCACCGAGGATGTTGACCGTAGAATCAACGAATACAAACTTTAATGTGCCCAAGATCGCTTTCGAAATCATTTTGATTGTGCCCTTCTCATGACTTATAAATACAAGTGATAACTTGTGAAAATACCAAGCTGCGTCATTGCATGCAGCGCCGGCGGCATTCTAGCGTGTATCGGCATAATATGGGAATCTAAATAACAAATGTTTTCGCCAAGCCCCTGATTTATTTCAAATTAAACGGCGCGGAGAGCATTACTAGCGCTTCACGATTTTTAAAGGTGTAGACATGGCCATTAATTCCGGAATTTCCAGCGACAGAAGTATCCTGAACATAGATCGTGAAACCGTCAATGCGAAGCTGGGCATGGAAGCGTGTATTGCCATCATGAGGCAAGCTCAAATTGATCAGTATTCACAAACCGCACATTGCCCAGCCCGCAATTTTGTTCAAGTTGCGAATGACAACCAATTACTTATTATGCCGGCAGCGAGTACCGAGATTGTCGGCACCAAAATCTTGACGCTATTCCCGACAAATACCTCTAGTGATATCCCGGTGATACAGGGCGTCATTGTATTGTTTGATAGAAACACTGGGTCACCACTGGCAACTATCGATGCTGCATCGGTGACGGCTATCAGGACCGCAGCAGCAAGTGCTGCCGCTACCGAGGCCCTTGCGCAGCAGAACGCAAAATCCCTGGCCATTATTGGCTCCGGCGTACAGGCAAAATCACACATTGAAGCCATGATGCAGGTTCGGGCAATCGAGACCGTCAGGATTTACTCTCGCAACTCAAACAGCGCTTCGCAACTCGCAAAGGAAACCCGAGCGCTATTTGGCATTGAATGCGATGTTGAAACCTCACCACAAAACGCTGCTGCGGGCGCCGAAATTATTTGTACCGTGACTAGCAGCCGCGACCCTGTCATTTATGCCGAGTGGCTCGCACCGGGGTGCCATCTCAATCTCGTCGGTGCACACAGTCCTGATATGCGGGAAGTTGATACAGCGACCATACAGCGTGCTTCAGTTTTTTTAGAGGATACTGAAATGGCGCTCAAGGAAGCAGGTGACATCGCGATACCCATCGCTGAGGGTGAACTCAAGCTTGACCAGATCAAAGGTGATATTGCAGAGGTTTATCTTGGCAACAAGATTGGAAGATCCTCGCGCTCAGAGATTACCCTGTACAAATCTTTGGGTAATGCCATTCAGGATATCACTGCAGCGCACGCGCTATATAAGTCCGTCACTTAGCTCATTGGTTACTATCGATATTGTCGACAGAACAGTTGCCTCACCAGCGCGCGATGTTTGCGGTTTCGATCAAAGCAGTGGACGACGCGTGAGCTTTGTCGAGGCGCCTCATAATTCGGAGTTCTTATCAACAGGAACCCATCAAACAATGCCCGCACCTACCAGAAACAACAGACTAATTGGCACGACAAAACGCAGGAGAAATATCCATGTTTTCAGCAACACTGTGGGCGTACCAGCAAGCTCTTCCCTAATCGAATCATAAGGAATGCACCACCCAACGAAAAGCGCTGCCCCCGCCCCGGCCAGCGGCAACATGAGGTTAGCGGTAAAATGGTCGATAAGATCGAACATGGTTTTGGTTTCCCATGCACTCACAAATGCAAGTGGATAGAATTCGCTTAAACTGTTGAAAGAGAAAACGCTGGCCAGTCCGACTAGCCATGCGAAACCACCCCAGCACATTGCAGCCTTTACTCGGCTCATCTTTAACCTGTCAATGCTGAATGAAACGATAGGTTCAAGTATCGCGATCGCTGAAGTGACCGCTGCAAAAACCACGAGGGAAAAGAAAACCGTGCCGAGGATCGCCCCTCCTTCCATTTGCCCAAATGCGATCGGCAGCGTCACAAGCAGCAAACCTGCACCATCGGTGGGATCAAGATTGTTGACGAAAACCAGCGGAAAAATTGCAAGTCCGGCGAGAATAGCAACGCCAGTGTCGGCCAGGGCGATCAGAATTGCCGAACGGGGCAGAGAGATATCATTCGACAGGTAAGCGCCATAGGTCATCATAATGGCCATACCCACGCCAAGAGAAAAGAAGGCTTGACCCACCGCTATCAGCAACACCTGTGGCGTGATCACACTGAAATCGGAACTAAACATAAAATTAATCGCAGCAGCCATATCGCCGCGCAATAGTGCATAAACGATCATACCTATCAGCATGAGAAATAGGAGCGGCATCAGGACCTTAACCGCCGCTTCAATGCCGCCCTCAACACCACGGGCGATAATAAGCGTCGTGCCCCCAATAAAACCGGTATGCCAAAGCGTCAGGGTGACCGGATCAGCTAGCAGCGCGGCAAATGTCGCTTCAGCCTGCGACGGCAGTAGCCCAGCAAAATCGCCTGATACAGCCTTCGGTATGTAAGCTAACATCCACCCACCGATCACGCTGTAGTACGAAAGAATCAGAAATCCCGCAATCACGCCAAACCAAGCAACAATCGTCCAACTCTGACTGCTACCAGTTGCAGCCGCTAGTTTAGCCATCGCCGTGGGCGGACTTAAACGCCCTCTGCGACCAATCATTAATTCGGCTATTAGAATCGGAATCGCCACAAGAATAGCAGCCAAAAAATATACAGTGACAAATGCACCACCGCCATTTGCGCCAGTCACATAGGGAAACTTCCAAATGTTTCCAAGCCCTACCGACGCGCCAACCGCCGCCATTAAAAACACAAGTCTTGACGACCAACCGACCCCTACTGATTCAGTTTGCAAGGCAACTCCAAATTTCTTTTATTGAGTGAATTTGTTTTACTTTTCCAACACTTTCTTTACTTGTTCCTAACCGGTGAAAGCATGGCGGCACGCTTGAACCTCTCAACTTCACCTTCAAGTTTGCGATAGATGTCTTCCATTATAATTTTTTCGTTAAAGTAGTTCCTTTTGGAAAACAAGGTGACGGGAAACACATAGTTTTCAGTCGAACGCCACTGCAATGCCTTACTACTACCAAGTTTATCTTCGTATACAACCCAATGTAACCCAAATTCTCTGACAAGAATATCGCCGAAATATACGCCAATCGCCTGCCATTCTTTGACTTCACGTGCATGAATTAAACGTCTGTCGACCAATTGTTGAAGCATCGGCAGGTCCCGCTTATCACCCTTGAGCGACAAAATACCCAATTTGCGAATAAACAGTTCACGCACAGAACGACGTTGGGCATTCATAATTTCCATTTGACCAACATTTAACGGCTTAATAACTTCCTTATCATCAGCTGGTGGAGAGGCAAACTGGTAGTTCTCAAGCTCCTCGGGTGTAAGGGTTTGGACCGGAGGCTCACTGGCACCAAAAACTTTGCCACTTAGACAGCTAAGTATTGTGAGCACCAGGTACAGTTTAAAAGTCTTGTTCATAATGGAAGTTTCTTGGCTTGAAAGTCGAATTGATTCTATCAAAACGAGGCACCGATCAAATTGAGTTTATTGTACCGATTTTTACTCGTGGCGGCAGACCAAATAACAGCACAGTGATGTAAACCCGTTTCTTATCCCCATGATGCGAGACAGCGGCAAGCCGATGCTGTAAGAATACGGTGACATGTTGAGTCGTGAAGTACAGGCCCGTCTAAGTCAGTTACATCAAGCATATATGTTTCTGGTTCCGTATGGCAAAACAGAACTCATTCGATAAGGCATGTCTCTTTGCTGTTTGCTAAACTCGAAATCACGATGTTTTATTCAGATTGTCAACCGCTGGGCCACCGAAATGCAGACAAAGATTGTTGAGGAACTCCACCATTCTCCAGGACACTGGGTGCTGGCGGTTACGGGAGGAGGTAGTAGTGCAATCTCTTCGATTCTCGCCGTGCCGGGCGCTTCAAAGACGCTAGTTGAAGCCATCGTGCCTTACGACACAAATTCTCTTCATCAGTATTTAGGCGGGACAGTTGATCAAGCATGTAGCGCACAAACAGCACAGGCAATGGCGATGGCCTCATTCATCCGATGTCAAAAGCTACTGCCCGAAGCACCGGTAGAGTCGCTGTTTGGCTTAGGCTGCTCTGCTGCAATCGCAACAGACAGAACCAGGCGGGGTACCAATCGCTGTCACGTTAGCGTTCAGTCTTACAACAGCACCACATCCGTTTCGCTAGAATTTCAGGAAGACAGATCGAGACAAGAAGAAGAGCAACTGTGTCGCGATCTGATTCTGATGCTCATGTCCGAGGCTTCTGGCCTACAGGTTACCTTGAAGAATGTGACAGACAACGATGTTCTCAGCAAACATTACCAGCGGGCTGAACCGCTTTGGGCTGATCTCCACACGGAGCGTCTATCATCAACCTGGCAAAGTAACGAGCCACCCGAAGTCATTTTTCCAGGTGCTTTTAACCCAATTCATGAGGGACATCAGCAAATTATCGACAGTGCGAAGAAGCACTATGGATGCGATGTGGTCTTAGAAATATCAGTCACCAACGTTGAAAAACATCCGTTAAATTTTATTGAGATTGATCGTAGGTGTCATGACATTGCCCCACGGACCTATGTTCTAACGAACGCGCCCACTTTTTTGGAAAAGTCTAGTTTATTTCCGGGTTGTAAGTTTGTCGTTGGAACAGACACCCTCATTCGGATTGCTGATCCCGCATTTTACGACAACAGCATCGAATCGCGGAATGCTGCACTTCGTCTGCTGGAAGAAAGGAAGCATGAATTCTTAGTGTTCGGACGGGAGATCAAAAACGTGTTTACAACGCTACGTGAACTTGAAATTCCAGCGGAGTTGCGCGCGATGAGCGTCGGCATTCCTGAAGCGGACTTTCGAGTCGATCAATCCTCCAGCGACATTCGGCGGGAAACAGGTTAAGGACGCTTTATTGGGTGCTAGCTGCCAAGCCCCAGAATATCAAAAAGAAAAGCGTACTCCAGTGCATCGGTTTTGTATCGTTCATAACGACCAGATGCACCACTGTGTCCACTCCCCATGTCGATATCCAGCAGCAATTTATTATTGTCTGTTTTCATTTTTCGAAGTTTGCTAACCCATTTTACAGGCTCAAAATACTGTACCTGTGAGTCATGGAGCCCGGTTGTCACAAACATGTGAGGGTAATCTTGTGCCTTGACCTGGTCGTAAGGCGAATAAGACAACATGTAGTCAAAATAGGTTTTTTCCGCGGGATCGCCCCACTCAGTATATTCTCCAGTCGTCAGCGGTATCGTTGGATCGTTCATCGTCGTGATCACATCCACAAAAGGCACATGCGCAATGATTGCTAGATATTTTTCTGGGGCTTCATTTGCTATGACTCCCATTAAAAGACCACCGGCTGACCCTCCCATGGCAATGACTTTGTCTTTTGCGCCATAACCTGCCTCAACCAGCGCATCGGTTGCATCGATGAAGTCTTGAAAAGTATTTTTCTTTCGAAGCAACTTGCCGTCTTCGTACCACTGCCGCCCAAGCTCTTCTCCACCTCTAACATGCACAATGCCGTAAACGACCCCCCTGTTCAGAAGAGACAATCGAAGTGACTGGAAACTGGCATCAAAAGAATAACCATAGGAGCCGTATGCGTTGAGGTAAAGTGGGTTCTCACCCGGTTTCCACATATCTTTGCGGTAGACGAGCGATACCGGCACGCGTTTGCCATCCCTAGCGTCAATAAATACGCGCTTTGAGACATAATTTGCGGTGTCAAAAGTACCAAGCACCTCATCCTGTTTGAGCAGCTTGCTGCTACTTTCTGCCATGTCATACTCATAAACCGACACAGGCGTCGTCAGACTCGAGTAGAAGTATCGAAGTTTTGTGCTGGCCGGATCGGGATTGGATGCAAGGAAAATCGTGTATGTTGGATCCGGAAACTCGATGGTTGTATCTAAACTTTCGCCGAGCGCGTTCGGTGTAAAATTGAAGTCCACGCTGCCGCCGCGTGACTGAACCCGCAACGTTGATAGCCCTTTAGCGCTTTCCTGAGTGACTAGAAAATGATCGAATACTTCGACATCCTGAATGAGAGTTGATGCTCTGTGAGCCATCACATCGACCCAGTGCTGTTTGTCACCAATGAGATCCTCGCGGACTTTCATGAGCCTGAAATTTTTAGCCTGCCAATTCGTCAAGATATAAAACATGTTACCTATATGACGAATCCTGTATTCATGATCAGCTTCCCGAGCAAGGAATATAATGGGCGCCTCCATCGGAGTTGATACAGGAATAAGTCTGATTTCCGAAGAGTCTGTACTCGACACAGAGATCGCGACGTAGTCTTCCGATCGAGTCTGATAAACCGATGTATAAAATTCCGGGTCTGCTTCCTCATAGACAAGTACGTCTTCGGACGCGCTAGTCCCGAGGGTATGGCGAAACACCTTGTTGGGTAACAAGGTTTGTGGGTGCTTTGAGACGTAGAACAGGTATTTGCTGTCACCGGACCATGCGATGCTCGTTGAAACGTTTTGAATACTGTCTTCAAGAAGATCACCCGTTTCCAGATTTTTTATCCGTAACGTATATTGCCTGCGGCTCACGCTATCTTCGACATAAGCCATTTTCTTCTCGTCCGGGCTGACACTCCAGTTGTCAACACTGAAGTATTCATGACCTTTTGCCAGCTTATTAACATCGAGAATAACTTCAGCCTCTTGTTGATGCCCTGGCGGTAGCTGTCGGCGTAAATAGATCGGGTACTGCGTTCCTTCTCTGTACTCCTGATGGTATTCGAAGTTACCTTTTTTCACCGGAACAGTCTTTTTGTTGTCGGCGAGTCGTTGTGCAATTTCGTTAAACAAACGGTCCTGCAACGCCGCGGTGTGTTGCATCATGACGCTGGTATAAGCATTTTCCTTACGCAGAAGATCAAGCATTTCTGGGTCTGAACGCGTATCGTCACGGATCCAGTAATAATCATCTACCCGATCTACGCCGTGCAAAGAAAGTATGGTCGGTTTCGCCGGCGCTTCAGGCGCAGCGCTTTCAGTCGATACTTGCTGCTGTGAATCTTCACAGCTGGCGATTGCGAGACACACAAGTATCAGCAGTTTGCAGGCCAAAAAATGGCCGCGGTGTTTTATCAAACTTGCGTTACGAGCGGACAGGGCAAGAAGAGCCTCGGGAAAAATCACGGTAGTTGAACGCTCCGTAGTGGGTTGGTTAGGATGATCATCGTTTATCCAAAAAAAAGAATGAGCGAACTTGCTATGCGGGACGCATTGCGCCGCTGATGATGCACCATCCGAATTGATAGTCGAATAACAGAATCTTGACGAGACGCTTTATGACCATGTTTTTCTGACCATGTTTTTCTGACCACGTTTTACCGCAGAACGACGGGCTGATCAAGGCACTAAACTTTGGCCTGAATCGTCCGCAGCATCCTATCATCTTTCGAATGGATATTACTGACCTATACCAATCCGAGCGAATCAGCGTCCATTTAATCTATGTCGAAGGAGTCTGAGATGTCGCTACGGGACACATAGATGACAGATTTCAATGGATGTATAGACAACCTTCTCTGGTGGAGACCTAGAGCAACCCTAAGCTTTTATATCAAATCCGCCTGTGCCGGTGATACATACTCAAGTTCATGTGCTGCTGCGACAAACTTGTTAGTAATTTTACCCTCATGCACATTCAGCCCGTTCATCAAATGAGGATCATTTCTGAGCGCACAGAAGATACCGTGATTCGCGAGTGCCAGTACATAGGGTAGCGTGGCATTGTTCAAGGCTGCGGCTGAAGTTCGGGCAACAGCCCCGGGCATATTTGCAACACAATAATGGACAACATCGTCGACGATATAAGTTGGCTCATCGTGCGTTGTCGCATGAGATGTCTCGAAGCATCCCCCCTGATCAATTGCAACATCGACCATGGCAGTACCCGACGACATAGACTTAACGGCGTCTCGAGTAATCAGCTTCGGTGCTGAAGCACCGGGAATGAGTACTGCACCGATGATCAAATCGGCCTTCATTGCCATCTCTTCAACCGCATCCTGAGTTGAATAGAGTGTCTGAATACGGTTACCAAACTGATTGTCCAATCTTCTCAACACGTCGAGTGATCGATCCACGATCGTGACGTGAGCACCCATGCCAACGGCCATTTGCGCCGCGTTTTGACCAACCACACCGCCGCCGAGAATTAATACCTCACCTTGAGCAACCCCTGGAACGCCGCCGAGCAAAATGCCTCTGCCCCCTTGCGATTTCTCCATGCAGAGGGCACCGGCCTGAATAGACATCCGACCCGCGACCTCGGACATTGGCGCAAGCAAGGGTAATCGGCCCATCGCATCAGTTACGGTTTCGTAGGCAATACAGGTTGCTTCAGATTTAATCAGTTCTTCAGTTTGAGCAAGGTCCGGCGCGAGGTGTAAGTAAGTAAATAGCACTTGCCCTTTCCTTAATCGCGCCCTCTCAATCGCCTGAGGCTCCTTAACCTTTATGATCATCTCACCGTAGTTAAAGATGTCTGCCGCACTTTCCATAATCTGTGCTCCGGCCGCGAGATATTCCGAATCGGAGTACCCTATGCCAGCGCCGGCATTCGTCTCAACCGACACTTCATGACCATGAAGCACCAGCTCTTTGACACCAGAGGGGATAAGACCAACGCGATATTCGTGATTTTTTATTTCTTTTGGTACGCCAATTTTCATTTTTAAAGTCTCAGTTGTGGATTTACCTTAAAAGGAGTCAGGTTTACGCGACGCAATTTCCTAAACAGACGTATTATATTCGTGCCAAATACCGGAATCTCACTTATTTTCGGCCTAATTTAAGTGTATTATCTCGGTAAATTGCGAATATAAAGACTTCTATGGATACAAATGCCTGTTAAACAGAGTAAATCACTAGATAAAGTAGACTATGCGATACTCAACGCTTTGCAGCGAGATGGTCGTATGACAATCGCGGATCTCTCGAAGCAGGTAAACCTGAGTGCGACGCCGTGTACCGAGAGAATGAAGTCACTCGAGCAACGAGGACACATCAAGGGCTATAGAGCTGAGCTTAATCCCTCACAACTTTCACTTGGGCTATTGGTTTTCGTCGAAATTTCTCTGATAAGAACATCACCGGATGTTTTTGACGACTTCCGACGGGCCGTCATCAAACTCCCTCAGTTACTTGAGTGTCATCTTGTGTCAGGGAATTTTGACTATCTGATAAAGGCAAGGGTTGCCGATATGACCGCCTACAGAAAACTACTGGGTGAAACTTTGCTCACCCTGCCAGGTGTTAGCGATTCTCGCACTTATGTGGTCATGGAAGAGGTAAAAGAAACACAGGTGCTACCGATATGACAAACCCGCTTATTGCGGGCGCCTCGCGATAAAGCTACTTTAAGCCCAACCGCTCAAATTGGTCCTCAGGGGCTTCCATTTCTTCCAGAGCCGTTCTTAGCAACTCAATCATTTGAGTCTCAAGCACCTTGTCGCCTGCACCACCAGCGGCAAGATTACGATCTTCTCCGGGATCTTCCTTCAAAGCATATAAGTGGTGGTCATTGACCTTTACCGCCATTGACCAGTAGGGCAACAAATCACCGTCGGCGAAAGGTTGTCTTAAAACCGGTATGTCAGTGCCAGGCATAAAATCAATGTAAGCCCGGTTGTCGGGATCTGGCAGGCGGAAACCAGGAAAGACAGACACCGGCATCGTTGACCATCGATTAGACCACATAGAAAGCGGGAAATTATCAGTCACCGGCGCTCGCGCATATTTGTTAGCGCCGTCCTGAATCTGAACCCAGTTACCATAGACACCACCGATTGCCCAATCCCTGATACTGGACGCTTCACCAGAGATCAAGGGAAGTGTCGACTTACCGTGGGTGACATGCTCGGATTGAATATCAAACAGGTCCTCAAGCGTCGCGTGTATATCAACATTAGTGGTCAGCGCGTCAATTTCACCCGCTTCATAGTCCGGGTGATAAATCATCAGCGGCGTGTGACCCAGCGTTTCGTACTGAATACTTCTGGGTTTGCCAAACATGTCCTTTTCGCCCAAATAGTGGCCATGATCGGTACAGAGAATAAAAACCGTATCATCCCAGAGGTTTTGCGCATCCATCGCATCAAGGATCTTACCAAACCAGTGATCTATCATGCTGAGTTTTGAGCCATAATTCGCTCGCAAATGTGTCGCTTCACGCTCGGTCAACACACCATTTTTAATACCCGCATCAGTGTATGGCGGCCAGATCATTAATTCATCCTGCCAGTCAGGGTCATACTTGTTTGCCCAAGGCTCAGGCGTGTCAAATGGCTCATGGGGGTCGAACTCGTCAACAAACAGCAGAAAACTGTCGTGAACATTACCTTCTGTCGTCAGCCAATCCGCCGTCGCTTTCATTGTTTTTGGTCCGGGGAAATCCAGCTCTTCCTTAAACCATGAACGTGACAAATCGTATCCCGGAATTTTCTCGGCCTTGTGCTTACGTTTTTGTGCAGGTAATGCGGGAGCGCCAATCCAACTTGGATCTTCTCGGGTCTTCCATGGGTCGCCCTCATGACCTCTCAAATAGTCCCAGGCGAAAAAATCGGTGTGGTAGTTTTCGCCGCCTGTTTCAAACAAATGGGGGTGGTCAGTAAACAACTGGGTCATCACACCGTCTTTTCTGAGCTGATGGGTGATTGGGCGTTCCCATAATTCGATCGAACCCCAGGGGCGCCAGAGAAAATCCATCGAACCAACAAGAATATCGTGCCTTGCGGGCATACAGGGTAGCGAGCCCGTATAGTGGTTCGTGAATTTCTTTGCTTTTTTACTAAACCGGTCGATATTCGGAGTTTCAAATTCTTCACCGCCATAACACCCCAACATATGCCTGTTCAGCGAATCCAACAATACAACAACAGCTTTTTTGGGTTTCATGACAATTTCCTCATAACCCGCGCTTGCGAGACATCTAATGATAGTTTTTGTTTAGTAAAAAATGATTCAAAGTGCTGATTTAAGCAACTCGCAGATTTTAGAAACCTTCTCGACCTCGTACGCTGGGTTACTCGCGCAGGCTTTAATGTTAATCACCTTTGCACCGTTTTCAACATAGGGCAGTAGAAATTCGGCCACCTCTTCGGCAGACCCGTAAGGGGAATACTTTTCAAAGGCATCGAATGGGATTTTGTACATTGCCTCCATTTCCTTCGCTAATATTGCTCGGGCTTTATGCTTATCCTCATCAAGGCCTACCCAGATCTGAAGCCCATGCTTCCATGCGAGGTCTTCGCGGACATGCTCCACCGCTAATAATTCAATTTCCTCCGTCGCTTGCTTGAATCGTTTTGCTGAGCACCATACACCTAACCAGCCATCACCATACGCCGCGGTTCGCTTCAGCGCTGCCGTGGACCGGCCACCAATCATAATTGGAATTTGTGGTTTCGGTGCCGGCTTAATGATGGCGTCTTGGATTGAAAAAAATTCGGATTCAAAGGTGCAACTATTCCCGGAAAGCAGTGATCGGACGACTTGAAGGCAATCATTTGTTCTCCTTCCACGAGTTGATGGGTCAACGCCACAAACTTCCATCTCGTGGCGATCTTCCCCGCCAATACCCACACCAAAAATGATCCGCCCCGGAGCAGACAAACTCAACGTAGATAACTGCCTCGCCACAGGCACTGGATGTCTTAATGCAAGCAAATAGACCCCTAGAAACACAGTGATATCAGGATTCATTGCGGCTAAGGTTGCTGCATTGATCAGACCATCCATGCCAAAACCGTCGTGAAAGCTGACATGATCGGCAATGAACAGATGGTCAATTGCTGATTCCTTTATTTGTGCCATCACGTCTGCACGCTCTTGAAAATCTCCCATCAAAAGTGCGTTAGAACCAACCGTTCCAATACTCAGCTTACTTATTTCTTGACTCATTAACTTCAGGGTCCTTTTAGTTTTGATATGACTTTTTGGGGTTAAATGTTTTGTCTGGCGATGACAAATACGGCGCTGGCATTAAAGCAGTGACCCCGGCGGCAAGCCAAGTTCTACTCTGCCAACCACCTCATAAATTGGGTTGCCCACCATAATATGTTGAGTCGTCACATGAATATCGCGTGAGCATTGTTGTAAGGGACTATCAAGATAAATTGAACTACCGCCCCCCGCTTGAAACAGGCGGTCAACCGTGGCAACAGATCTATGAGTAGCATTTACAGCTGCGAGTCTGAGATTAGCTTTTATTTCATTACTCAGGCGTTTACCTTGAAGCGCAACCTCCCAGGCTTCGTCTATCGCCTCATGAATATAAGCTTCAGCAGATCTTAAATCTGCAAAACATCTGCCAACGTCACCCTGCACCATTTCTCTCTCGGCTGTGCGTCTTAACGAGCCAGTAGGTGTCTTTGACCCAGCCAACGCAATAAACGCATCCAGCGCATGATACGCAATACCAAGACTCACGCTGGAAACACCAAGCGCAAGTAAGCCCAGCATTGGGAATTGATACAAAGGTCGTTGAATTCTACTTCTTCCTCCCAGTACGACTGACCTGCCCTCCGGAACAAAAACTTGAACCACATTGAAATGGTGGCTCCCCGTTCCTTTGAGACCTGATACGCGCCAGGTATCTTCGATCTCAACACTGGCAGCATCAAACATCATGAGTTGGATCTCAGGGGCACCTTTGTGGTTTTTTCGCTGCTGCCCATTTTCAAAAATAAAACAGCCCCCGCTTATCCAATCGGCATTCTGGCAGCCACTACCAAAGGGCCAACGACCCGTAACTTCGTAGCCACCCTCAACAATACTTGCCTTACCCAGGGGTGCTGTTGTACCAACACTTAACACGCCTGGTTTCTCACCGTATATTTCACTTGCAAATTCGTCAGGCAATCCTGCTGCCAACAACCCAGTTGTGGCGCCAATCATCACGTTCCATGCGGCAGAAGCGTCTCCCCTTGCGACTGTTTTGATCACTTCTACCATCGTGCGAGGATGGACCTCGAGACCACCATATTCCTGTGGCACATTCATGTGAAAGAAGCCTGCCTCAGCGAACTGTTTGGCGATATCAGGGGTTAGTCTGTTTTGTTGTTCGAATACCTCAGCATATTCAGGCAATCGGGCAGCCCACTCGCTGGCTGATTCTATGACATCCCTCTCAATTTCTAGCTGAGCTGTACTGGTTCTGTTCATCGTATGGCTTTAGTTCAATTTCGTTGGAAGGCTATCACTGATTACCTCTACATGACATCTTTTGCGCCGGCCCCTTTTATCGGTTACTGTATATACATCCAGTATTAATATTTTTACAAAACATGATTCACATGACTCATTTTTAAACGATAGATGTTTGAATTGAGGCATGTCTGCAACAGGACATAAGCTAAATGGCACAAAAGCAACCATACGACCTCGACAAAACCCTGCAAAAAGCAGGGATGTGGCGAGCATCGCATATGCATGAAGGGTTTCAGGCCGAGCAAAAACAGGGTACACCAACCGGATTTAGCATACTTGATGAGCAACTTTCAGGCTCCGGGTGGCCGACAGATGGCATTACAGAGTTACTTTATGAGCATGCAGGCATCGGAGAGATCAGACTACTAGCACCAGCCCTGGCAAATCTCAGCCAGCAGAAAGCCGGTTGGATCCTGTGGATTTCACCTCCTTATATCCCCTACGCGCCGGCGCTAATAGCGGCAGGTATCGATCTAACATCAATTCTTGTCATCAATCCTAAAAATCAAACAGATAGTCTATGGGCCATGGAACAAGCCCTCGCATCAACAAGTTGCTGCGCTGTGCTCGCATGGCCAAAAAATATTAACGACAAACAGGTGCGGCGTTTACAAGTAGCCAGCAAATCAGGTAAATCACTAGGCATACTGTTCAGGGCAATACAATCTGTAAAGCAGGCTTCGCCTGCTGAGCTCAGAATTGAACTCACGGGAAACAGTTATTCTCCCCTTGTGGAGCATTCTTCTCTGGACATGAAAATCGTAAAGCGTCGTGGCGGCTGGCCAACGGAAAAATTCACCATCGATTTTGATGACAAGCTACATCAGATAACCCCTGACTTTTCTGAAATGGCTTTCAGAAACCCGCACAAACCTGCCCCTGATCTCGTTTTCGTTGATCGACAAAGCAGCCAGGATCGATATGGTTACCCACTACGATAACACTGCTCAACAAACACTATGGCTATCTATTTATCTGCCTATGCTGCCGGTGGAGGTTTTTACGAGAGGCTTAAAACCCGAAGATACCAGTAGACCGATAGTAATCCTCGCGCAACGGAAAGTTAGGTTTCTGAACCCGGCGGCACACGCACGGGGCATAAACATTGGCAGCAGTCTGGATACAGCTTTCACCCTAAGTAGCCAAGTAGTTAGCTTTGAAAGAAACGAGCAAAAAGAATTTTCTACGCTATCCCACTTAGCCCAATGGACCTATCAATTCACCCCTAATGTCTCAATTAGAGCCCCTGATTGCCTGCTACTTGATATCAGCGGTTGTCTGAAGCTATTTGGCGGACTGGAAAACCTGAAATCAAGGATACAGCAAGGATTAACAAAGCAAGGATATGAATCCGTATTAACGACAAACATGACCCCAATGGCCGCACTTTGTCTAGCTACAAGCAACAGGAAGCAGCAAGTAGAAAAAGATAACACTGGAACTGATGAAAATGGATCATGTGTAGCGTATGTCACCAAGTCGCTTGAGTCCCTGCCAGTGGATTGTTTACAGGTAGATAAAAAAATCATCGAATCCCTGCAGCAAATGGGTATCGCGGATTGCAAAGCACTATTTGCACTTCCCCAAAGTGGTCTAAATCGTCGATTCGGCATTTATTTTGTGGATTATCTGCAACGCCTACTCGGTGAAAAACCTGATCCGCAAAAGTTCATCAATCCCGAACCAAAATTCGTGAATGATGTGACTTTTCTAGCAGATATTAATAATACCGCATCACTTCGTTTTCCTATCAATCGACTTATTTCCGAACTGGCTGAATTTCTGACTGCCAGACAATTGGCCACCAACCATCTATCTTGGTCCTTGTCGCATCGAAGTCATGGCGATCGCAACTTCAATATATTATTAGCTAACCCTGTTAACGAGCATGACATGTTCATGTCATTGACCCTGCTTAAACTTGAGCAGATAAACGATGTAAAAGAAATCGATAACCTCTCTTTAGCCGTCAATAATCTTTTTCCAGCGGTTAACATTTCCGGAGATTTATTTCATGGCACACCGTTTCAACAAAACAATAGTGTTAAAGGGCAACAACAGCAGACAGACATGTTGCTTAACAAATTACGTACGCGTCTGGGGCCTGGTTCCTGTTATGGACTTTCCGCCGCTAATGATCACCGCCCTGAAAAAGCATGGAAACCAGTTCGACTTGACCAAAAAGATTACTGGCAACCCGATCAAATAGGTATGACATCGGCACCTCAGCCCGCCAGACCGATGATGTTGTTGAGTCAACCAAAGCCACTACCCGGAACATGCAGCTTCAGTAGTGCTGGTAATGTAACTGGAGGGGCGTCAGTTAAGACACCTTTTCAACTGTCTTCTTTACACTCGTCTTCCCGAAAGGCTAAGCACCAATTGACCCTGTTAAAAGGGCCTGAAAGAATCGATTTCGGCTGGTGGGACGAGGATGATCTTAGCAAGGTTATTACCCGTGATTACTACGTTGCAACGATAGACAATCAGGGTTCGCTACTATGGATATTTCAGTACAGCAATGACAAACGATGGTATTTACATGGCATCTTCTCATAGAATAGCTTTGCCTGATAAAGCAATTACAGTCAAATAAATGACAACCAGACGTATCACAACACCAAAAGGAAAAACGAATGAACCTCGCAGAACTCGAAATGGAATCTATTACCGGAGAGCAAATCTCCTTTTCAGAATTTAAAGACCAGGCATTACTGATTGTTAATCTTGCCAGTCAATGAGGACTCACCCCTCAGTACGCAGGTCTGCGTGCCCTACAAGAACAAGGTGATGTGAAAGTATTGGGTTTTCCATGCAATCAGTTTGGTGCTCAGGAACCCGGCACTAATGAAGAAATAATGGCATTTGCACAGTCAAAATATGACGTGAACTTTCCAATGTTTGCCAAAATAGAGGTCAACGGAGACGGCGCTGCCCCGCTCTATCAATGGTTAAAGACGGAGCAAACAGAGGAGGATGGCACGGTCGATATCCCTTGGAATTTTGCAAAATTTCTGGTCAACAAAAATGGTGAGGTGGTGAAACGTTTTCATCCTAAAGTCACACCGGAAGAGATTTCCGCTACCTTAAGCTCCCTGTTGTAAAACAGCGGTTATAGAAATGACAGATAGTCAGTCCTATATCGATCGTAAATCGTATTTTGACAATTTAATTACGATTTACGGTCGAAAGCCTGTGCTGGAGGTGTTTCAAGCTACTGATATTCAGCCAAAACGCCTCCACCTTGCCGACAGCAATCAAATCAGTGGCATCCTGAAAGAAATACTAGCGCTCGCGAACAGGAAAAATACAGAAATCCACTACCACAGTAAAAAAGCGCTCTCACGAATATCTAAAAATGGAAAACAAGATCAGGGAATTGCCGTGGATATCGAGGTACCGCGATATCAGGCACTAGAAACCCTTACAAAACCTGCTGATGATGCTGAACAGGACACACTGACAGAAATTATCGCACTTGACAGAATCACCAATCCCCAAAACCTTGGCATGATTATAAGAAGCGTTGCGGCATCACCCTGCCGAGGATTGCTCATTCCCCGAAATGGCTGCGCACGCCTCGACCCTCTCGTGATAAAGGCAAGTGCCGGCACCTTATTCCGGGCCCAGATCTATCATTGCGACACAATTGACTCAGGTATTGAATATCTGAAAGCGACCGGCTTTGAAGTCTTGGGATTAGCGGCAAATGGCACGCTTGCCCTATCCGATGTTTCGCAAACCGGACGACATGTTTTTGTACTGGGCAACGAAACGAGTGGTATTTCAGACTCAGTGCGTCACGCTTGTGATGACATCGTCAGCATTCCACTGGCCAATGCCATTGAATCCCTTAATGTCAGCGTTGCCGCCAGTATCGTTTCATTTCGCACAGTCAGTTAACAACGCCTTCGATAGTACCCCCTATCACTGAGCAAGACTCTGGTTTATTCTTTAATCAAACCAAGAAACAGGGGCAGATCAATGGCACAGACAATCATTCCGGCTGATTGGCAGATAAAACGCTTATCAGGCTCGCTCGGCGCAAGCGTAACAGGACCCAATATCAGTCATGTCAGTGAACAGGATCTGGATGCAATTAAAACACTGCTAACGGAACATCTGGTGCTTTTTTTCCCAGGTCAATCGCCGAGCAAAGATGACCATATTGCCTTTGGGCGTAACTTTGGTGAGCTTGAAGGACATCCAAATCTGTCAAACAACGCGGAGTATCCGGAATTATTTGAACTGGTAGCAACTCAAGGCGGCGTCGCTGACGAGTGGCATACAGACATTACCTTCAGGCCTGAGCCGGCCCTGATGTCGATTCTTCATATGGTGAAATGTCCTGACGTTGGTGGCGATACACTCTGGTCGAGCCTGTACGCCGCTTATGACGAACTGTCACCACCCATGCAGGCCATGTGCGATGGTTTAACAGCCCTGCACGATGCGCACCCCCATAATCATCCGGAACAAATGGCTGTCCACCCTGTCGTCAGAAGGCACCCGATTACTGGCCGAAAAGCACTTTATGTTAACGAGCACTTCACACGAAGAATCGTGGAATTGAACTCAACCGAGAGTGAAGCCATGTTACGTTATCTAACCAACTGGGTGAAACAACCGAGATTTACTGTTCGTTATCAATGGTCGGCAGGCACTATCGCGATGTGGGATAACCGATGCACGCAACACATGGTCTTGAATGACTTTGTGGGCGAAAGAATCATCCAGCGTGTGACTATTATGGGGGACAAACCTGAAGCCGCCGAATCTTCGCAGTGGCAACCCTACGTAAGAGACGGCCGACTTTCAGCAATGAGCCGACACGACAGGCAACTTCATCAATTTCAGAAGAAAACGAATCAAGGCACT
The DNA here is from genome assembly GCA_913050215.1 of uncultured Gammaproteobacteria bacterium. Taxonomy (GTDB): domain Bacteria; phylum Pseudomonadota; class Gammaproteobacteria; order Pseudomonadales; family Azotimanducaceae; genus UBA4582. The sequence continues at coordinate 36,332 of CAJXBG010000001.1, read as the reverse complement.
TTTGCCTGACCGCTTACCCTTTACCCCTTCCCTTGCCTTGCCTTGGAAAAGTAAGTCAGAAGGCTATAAGCGCATGGCATAGGTGATGTCCGTATCGCTCTCTTCAACGGCGTGGAAACCCAGCCTGGGGTACCACGCTGCCGCCCGCTGATTATCCTTGCCCACGCCAAGATGAACTCCAGCAACGCCCAGCATCTGTAAACGTTCTAAAAACGTTTCAATGAGCCTGGCCCCTAATTTCTGCCCCTGACCTTGCGGTAAAATATCGATGTGTAAGTGCGCGGGATACTCATCTTCAGCAACAGACGTTGGATAACCCATGTGAATCATTCTGATTAGGCTCGCCTCACGAGATTGATCCGCTTTGCCGCGCGCTGGATAAGCCTGCCGCAGTGTTGGCCACCACTTTGTTTCACACCATGCGGCGAACCGCTGAGAGTCACTTGTGCCTAGAATGTATCCGCAGACCCTGCCATTCAGGGTGAGCACAAAACACAGATCAGGCTCAAATATCACGTAGGGAGCCGCATAGATATGACCCAATATGTCTCTGTCAAGGCTGCCGGTCGCATCAGAACCGCTTGCCCCAGTTTCAAGACAGATTTGATAAAGCATCGGCATGTCAGCCGGATGAAAAACACGAATGTCAAAAGCTTTCATTGGAATGCCCTGTTTGTGACTATTTCCAGCCAGGTTTTCTGTATTCAGGCAGTTGCACCAAGTAGTATTAGCCTTACCGACTAAATTAACAGTTTCAGGAGATATAGTGCCAGCGCCGCTAGAAGATATAACAGTAATAGAAATTGATAACTGGATGGCTGCACCAAGTGCAGGAGCGATACTCGCGGATATGGGTGCGAGGGTCATCAAAATTGAACCGCTACGGGGTGACCCAATGCGCAACAACGGCCGACCTGCCAAGGTTGACGGTTTGTCAGATTATGACTTTCAATTCGATGTCGACAACCGGGGCAAAGAATCTGTCTGTATGGACCTAACAAACCCTGAGGCGCAAAAACTGGTCCTAAAGCTTTGCGAAAAAGCAGAGATTTTTCTCTGTAACTTATTACTTGAGCGCCAGCAAAAGTATCAACTTGATCCTGCAACGGTCATGAAGTCAAATCCCTCGATTGTACATGCGACCCTCACGGGATACGGCACCTCGGGTCCTGATGCCTGGCGCCCTGGTTACGATGTCACTGCTTTTTTCGGCAGATCAGGACTTTACGACGCGATGCGAGAGGGAGACACAGGTACTGTACCTATGGCCCGTCCAGCTCAAGGGGACCATACCGCTGGGCTTGCTCTGGTGGGAGCTATTCTCGGAGGCCTCAGAGTGGCGGAGAAAACCGGCACAGGACAGGCAGTCGAAACCTCGTTATTTGAAACGGCAGTATGGACTCAGGCCAGTGACTACTGCACAACCGCCGTCGATGAAGCGCCGGTTCGGAAGCGCGCGCGAGACCAGATGCTGTTACCCACGGCAAACAGATACCCTTGCGGCGATGGAAAATGGATTGTATTCAACATGCCTGAGGCCTCGGGATGGCCAAAATTCTGCCACGGCATAGGCAAACCCGAATGGCTGGAGGATGAACGTTTCGTTGACCCCAAGGGGCGATATCGACATATGCATGTGCTTGTGCCTGAAATTGACGAAGTACTTGCGACCAAAGGGCGTGATGAATGGGGCAAGATATTTGACGAAGCAGGGCTCATCTGGGGACCGGTACTTGGGCTTCACGAAGTACCTTCCGACCAACAGGCGCAGTCAATTAACTTGTTTCCGCTCATGCACAATGATGAGATTGGCGAGTATCGCTCGGTCAGTATACCGATGAGATTTCACAATGCTGAGGTTGGTCCCAAGCGCAGTGCGCCCGCGACGGGCGAGCACACCCGAGCAACACTCGAAGAACTAGGACTAACCAACAACGAAATTGAATCGATGCTGGCAAATCAAGTGATAGCCTGATGCTACGAGCCCCGTTTAAAGGACGGGGCAAAGATTGCCATCAACATTGATAGACGTACCGCTAATGTAACCACCGGCATCAGAGCAAAGTAAACACGCCAAACCGGCGCACTCGTCAGTCTCGCCAATACGCCCCATGGGTAATCCCTTGCCTATCGATGCGGTAAATTCTTCCAGACTGCGATCGCTGTCTGAATGCTCATACGCTCTGACAACCTGATCAGAAAATATGCGCCCTATATTCAACCCATTCACAAGCACATTGTGAGCTGCACCTTCACTTGCCAGCACTTTGGTCAAAGCCATACCCGCAGCACGAGTGACTGAAGTCGGCGCTGAATTGGCAGTTGGCGACTTGGCGAAAGTATTAAGCATATTAATAATACGCCCCCATTTTCTTTCCTTCATACCTGGGAATACAAGTCGACTCATTCTTACAGCTGCCATTAGCTTTAGATCAATATCGTATTGCCATTGCTCATCAGTGATTGAGGTAAACTCCCCCGCCTGAGCAAAGCCAGCATTGTTAACAAGCACATCGACCCTGCCGAAATCATCGGTGACCTGCTTGAAAATAGTCTCAATATCAGCAGCGTTACTCACGTCACCGACGTAGCCCAGACATCTTTGTGAACTTATGGTTGAAATTTCTTTTGCGGCCCTTGCTACTTCTTCTTTATTGCGAGAGACCAGAGCAACCTCAGCCCCGCATTCTGCGAATTTCATACCCATTGCATAACCAAGCCCTTTGCTGCCCCCGGTAATAAGAGCAATTCTTCCCGCCATACTTATTTGCATCTTCAAATTTTCCTAAAGTTTTTAATACACACTCGAGACCAGAATCCGAAACCCTGATCACATTCTAGTCTTATTACATCCCAATCGGGTCTACGGTGCTGGATAAACATAACTGGATTGTAAACCCAAAGGGAAACCAATAAACCAGTAGCCCAGCAAGAACAACGTCCAAACCAACAGGAAACTTAACGAGTAAGGCAACATCATGGCAACCACCGTGCCAATGCCAGTGTTTTTCACATAACGCTGCGAAAATACGACAACCAATGGGAAGTAAGGCATAAGAGGCGTGATGATGTTTGTTGAGGAATCTCCGATCCGATACGCGGCCTGAGTAATGTCTGGTGAAATGCCTAACTGCATCAGCATCGGAATTAATATCGGCGCTAATAGCGCCCACTTAGCCGACGCCGACCCAATAAATAAATTGACGAAGCCACTAATAAAAATCACACCGACGATGGTAATACCAGATGGCATTGCGAGACTCTGGAGTACACTCGCACCCTGCAATGCAAGCAACGCACCTAGATTCGATCGGGCGAATTCGCTGATAAACAATGAGGCAAAAAATGCCATGACAAGATAGTAAGACATGCCGCGCATGGATTCACTCATGCCTGCAACGATGTCATGGTGGGAATTCACGGTACCTGCGACATAGCCATAGACGATGCCAGGTATCAGAAAGAAGATAAAAATAAGCGTTACGATACTCGCCATGAGGGGCGAACCGGCCGCCGCTAGGCCCCCGCTTGCCGCACGCCAACTAGAATCGTCAGGTAATGAAGTAACAACAAGAATTACCGCCGTCACAATCATCGACAGCAAGGCCATATACAAACCCTTTCTTTCAACGTCTGTTAAAGATTCAAGTGCAGGCGCATCAGCGAGGTCACCATCAACCTCTGTAGCTGCTAGTCTGGGTTCGATCACCTTGTCGGTCAGATACCAACCAACACCAACCACTAACAAGCATGAAGCTGATGTAAAAAACCAATTGTTCAATGGATTGAGCGTCAGCTCAGGGTTAATAATTTGGGCCGCAGCTTGGCTAATACCCTGTAGCAAAGGATCAATCATTGACGGGACAAAATTTGCGCTAAATCCACCAGACACACCCGCAAAGGCGCAGGCAATACCCGCCAAAGGATGACGACCAGCAGCCTGAAAAATGACAGCCCCTAACGGTATGACCAGCACGTAACCCGCATCTCCACCGCTGTGACTCACTATCGCTATCAATAGCAGCATGGGTGTCAGAATTTTGGGTGACGTTACATTGAGCAGCGCTTTTAAACCAGCGCGGATGAAACCGGTATGATCAGCAACCCCAATACCCAGCATCGCAACCAGTACCACCCCAAGCGGGTGAAAACCCACGAAGGTTTTTACCATGTTGGAGGTAAACCAAGTCATGGAATCGCCAGTTAATAGGTTTTTGATCACTATCGCTTCACCGGATCGTGGGTCTATATGGGAATAGGTCAACTGCGCGAAGATCGCGGAGCAAATCCAAACCATCAACAGCAAAATGAAAAACAATAGCGCAGGATCGGGTAGCTTATTACCCATGGTTTCTATTCTGTCCAGCCAGCCTTGATGCCTTGTCGAGGTTATTGTGGTCACGTTGTCTCCCGCATGTTCGTTTTTGATCTTTTTGTTGTTCACTCGATTTGCTTGCGAGCCAAGTTCTCAGGAACCGGCAGAATCTTTAACTGGCAAGTAAGTCACAGCCTCATGGTAGCGCGGCGTCGTATTATTATGAAAGCCATGCTGCACGTCTTTTTTAACAGGGAGGGTCTGGATGTCTGCCTTAAACTTGCTCACCAGCGCTAGGTCCGGCGTACCATCATAAAATGCGACACCTGACCTTAATTCCAGCACGCACCAGCGAAGAAGCTTCTCTGCGGGCGACAGTAAATTGCCCCTCTAATTTGTTAACGCCGATGACGTAACAAGCAGAAACATTATCTCTGTTCCAAAATACGGGGTGTATTTATTTCCACCGCATGGAGGTAGAATTTTAATCATCACGCTCGCGTGCGAATTAAACCCTACGGAGACTTTCCCATGGCTTCAGATATGGACAGAAGATCATTCCTTAAAATTGGCGCAGTCGGAGCAACCGGCCTCGCTCAGGGCATTCCCGCTGCTTCTCTCGCGGAAACAAAAATCTCTGGTGATAAGGACCCGGGCGTTCGGCAATACGTTGAACTGGGCAAGACCGGACTGCGCATATCGGATATCTCGTTTGGCTCGAGTCAGATAAAAGCTGGTGAAGAAAGTCTTGTTCGTCATGCTCTAGCCAAGGGCGTCAACTATTTCGACACAGCGGAGGACTACGCTAGAGGCATATCAGAACCGGTGCTTGGCCGCGCTTTAAAAGGAGAACGTGACAAAGTAGTCATTGGTACAAAAACCAAAGCCTATGCCTCGACGCGAGCCAGTGATCTCATGCGTTCCCTGGAGACCAGCCTGACCAGACTCCAAACAGACTACATCGACATTTACTTCAACCATGCGATCAACTCCCTGGATCGACTACAGAACCCTGAGTGGTTTGAGTTTATTGAGAAATCCAAGCAGCAGGGCAAAATTCGTTTTTCAGGTATGTCCGGGCACGCTGGTAATCTCGCCAAGTGCGTGGATTACGCAGTCGACAATGATCTTTTTGATGTGTTGTTGCTGGCACAGAATTTTGGCCAGGATCCCGTATTCTATGAACGGTTCATGCGATCGTTCGATTGGGTCGCGAATCAACCGATGCTGCCGAGAGCCATGGAGAAAGCGAAAGCAAAAAACATTGGCATCATAGGTATGAAGGTGCTCCGTGGTGCCAGACTCAATGATATGCGGCCTTTTGAACAGGGTGGCGCAACCTACGCTCAGGCGGCATTCAAGTGGACACTCTCTCAACCCTACGTCGATGCTGCCGTTATATCGATGACCTCTACTGAGAAAATAGACGAGTTTCTGGGTGCCTCAGGACAGCGCGAGGTGACCGAGACAGACTTTAAATTGTTGGAACAGTACGCACGGATGACCGATCTGACTTATTGCCGTCATGCCTGCAACGACTGTGAAGGGAGTTGCCCGTACGGCGTCGACATTGCTGATGTATTACGCACGCGGATGTACGCCGTAGACTATGGAAATTTATCATTCGCAAAAACCGAATATGAGCAAATTACAACGAACGCAAATCCCTGTTTGTCTTGCGACGGTAAACCATGTCAGGATGCGTGCTCCCATGGTATTTCCATTTCTAGTTACTGTGGACCTACCCACGTCATGTTGAGTTAGTTTAACGAATGCATATACACCTTGACCTTATCGGCGGACTGTCCGGCAATATGTTCGTCGGCGCGATGCTTGATCATCTCAAGACCCCTATCCCGGCGTTATTGCTGCAAATTGAACGTGCCGGATTTGCTGATCTTGTCGAATTAACCGCGACTAGCAAAAATGATGGTGTCTTGACCGGCACCTACTTTAACGTCTCGGCAGAGTTTGAAGCCCATCATCACAGACATTATCGTGATATCAAACAGAAGGTCGAAGGTTCGTTGCTGAGTGAACAGACAAAACAGATCAGTTTAGATATATTCCGGTTGCTCGCCGAGGCTGAAGCCACTGTGCACGGCAAGGCTATAGAAGACGTTGCATTCCACGAAGTCGGGGCCTGGGACTCTATTGCCGATATTATTAGTGCCGCATGGTTAATTGAACAGGCTGGGGTCACAAGTACCTCGGTATCTTCTCTACCCATGGGTGGAGGACGTGTGAAAACAGCGCATGGATTGCTACCCGTTCCGGCACCAGCAACCGAACGCTTGCTAAGAGGCTTTGAGTTTATTGACGACGGGATTAGTGGAGAACGAATCACACCCACCGGCGCAGCGATACTCAAGTTTCTTAAACCCGGTGAGAAACCAGCTTCCTCGATGCTGCTGGGATCGGGTTATGGCTTCGGCTCAAAAACCTTTCCAGGGATCTCGAATGTGACGCGCGTGTCTTTTTTTGACGTGAACAAAACGTCTACGACCCTATCCTGGCAAGAGGACCGTGTGGTCCAGCTGAATTTTGAAATTGATGATCAGACACCGGAAGACCTTTCAGTTGCCCTTGAGCATATTCGTGAATTACCCGGTGTTTTAGATGTTAATCAATCATTGGCGTACGGCAAGAAAAGTCGGATGATGTTTGCGGTGCAGATATTGGTTGTCTCGCAAGCGGAATCAGACGTCATTGCACAGTGTTTTGAAGAGACCACCACGCTTGGAATACGAAAAATCGAACTTGACCGGGCAATACTTAATCGTAGTGAACATATTGTAAATGTGGGCACAGAGAAGTTCAGAACAAAGCGCGCATCAAGGCCTGGCGACATGACCACTAAGGTAGAAATTGATGACATTGCACACCTACCCGGTATCAAACGACGGTCAACCAAAGTAGACATCGAAAATCAAACGTCGGAAGAATGACAGGTTGCGAACGCAACAACTGAAGGTCAACCGCTGAGTAATCAGAACCCTATGAAAAGAAAAAATAAGTCTCTAGACAAATTGTCAGCACATCTCCTGTCGCTGGGTCGTATTTCTATCGCGGTTAGTGGCGGCGTAGACAGCATGACGCTAGCGGTCGTTGCCAATCGCGTACGGCCGGGTTGCAAGATATTCCATGCCATTTCTCCAGCTGTTCCGACATCCGCAACGGCGCGTGTGAAGCGATATGCAGAAAACGAGAACTGGGACCTTGAGATCATTGACGCGCGAGAAATAGACGATCCTGAGTACGTCGCAAATCCTGCCAACCGTTGTTATTTCTGTAAGCGAAATCTTTACTCGACAATCCAACGCCTTACCGGCTTAACCATCGCTTCAGGTACCAACCTTGATGATCTTTCAGATTACCGTCCCGGTTTGGTGGCCGCTCAAGAACGGGACGTTGTTCACCCCTTTGTTGATGTGGGCATCGATAAGACAACGCTTCGTGGCATAGCTAAAGATTTAGATTTACATGATCTATATGAACTACCGGCAGCGCCTTGTCTCTCGTCCAGAGTCACTACCGGCCTGGCAATCGACGCTGTACTATTGCCGCTAATTGCCGAGGCTGAAGAGCAACTCTGGGATCTACTGTCAACGCGTATTCCGCTGAAGGGTGTGCGCTGCAGAATACGTCCTTCCTCGGTTGCCATTGAGATCGAATCAGAACAAGAGGTAGACGCAAATTCTGTGTTGGGCGTTCAGGCGCAAAAGCTTGTCTCGGAGATCTTTGTTACACATGAATACCATGAACAGGTGACCAGTATCACACTTGAACCTTATCAGCGTGGCAGTGCCTTTATAATCGACACGCTTGAAGTCAAAACATAATCACGAGGTGTTTGACATCAAATCCATGAACGCAGGGCGACAGATCGAATGACTGACGAAGTAAATCTGGATATTGAACGAGAAAGCCGAACAGGTCTCTCGGAAGCTGTCTTTAGCGAGGGAAAAAGCGACACCCAGTTGCTGGATATTTGTGATGCCCTCAAAACTCACAACAAGGACATGCTTTTCACCCGGCTAACCCCAGCACAATTTAACCTGATTGAAGAGGCTCACCCCGGCTTCCTGAGTTACGACCCCGTTTCTCGCACCGCTAGCAGTTTGCGAACAGCCAACGCTGAAAGATCAAGCCGCAATAACGCGCCCAATGGTTCACCCGCAACTGTGGCTATCGTAAGTGGCGGCTCATCAGATGTCCCCATCGCCAGCGAAGCGAAAAAAACACTCGAATATTATGGTGTGAATTCTTTGATGATCAGCGATGTTGGCGTGGCTGGGCTTTGGCGGCTGACAGAGAGACTTCAAGATATTCAAAATCATAAAGTCGTCATTTGCATCGCAGGAATGGATGCTGCGTTACCCACTGTGCTGGGAGGCTTAATCTCTTCTGCACTCATTGCTGTGCCCACTTCTGTCGGATACGGAATGGCTGAGGGTGGCGAAACGGCACTTCGCTCATTACTTGTCAGCTGTGCCCCTGGCATCAGCGTGGTTAATATTGATAACGGTTACGGTGCTGCTTGTGCTGCGATCCGAATTCTTAACCAGATTTCGTAGCACTGATCCGCAATCTCCCTAAATAACGCCATCCTGAACACCACGTTCAAATAGTGGTTGTACCTTTAGGTTGGCAGCATCCGTTGCCACCGCTGCCTCGAGATCCCGGGCGCCAGATTCGTTCATCGATGCGGCATTGAACGATGCGCCCGCTTCGAGCACCATCTTTAATAAGGTCGCGTCACTACTACTATTCAGAAACAGCTTCGGACGTCTTAGTACCCAGTGAACCGCCCGAGTTAATGCATCAACCTCGCGAATGGGTTTGTACCAGCTAAATCGCTTCGCATCATCGTCATCATCCCACCTTCGATGGGCTATGGCCTTAATCGTTTGCATCGCAACGCCCTTTTGCTCACACAGACGGTACAACGCTTCGAACTCGTTTGCATATTGTTGGTCCTGCATCGACGCGTGGCTATAAGGTAACAATACCGAGGCAAAATCGAAATGAGACAGACTTTTAAGATGCATTTCTGCGATCTTCGTGCCATGTCCAGTGACGCCAATAAACCTTACTAAACCTTCTTCTTTTGCCTTAATCGCAGCTTCCAGCGCACCACCCTTGGCCATGACCGTATCCCAGTCTTCAACCTGAGCAAGGTTGTGAAATTGAATCAGATCGAGTTGTGAGACTTGCATTCGATTTAGCGAGCGCTCAATACTTGCTCTCGCCGCATCCGCAGTTCGATCGCCCGTTTTACTAGCAAGAAACACATCATCGCGAGAATCTTGCAGAAAATCGGCGAGCCTCAACTCTGCATCACCGTAACTCGCTGCAACATCAAAATGGTTAACACCGTAACGCCTAACCAATTCGATAACGGAGTCAGCCTTGGATTGTTTCATACCTCCCAAAGCTGCGGCCCCAAACAGAATTCTGCTACTGTTATGGCCTGTGGAACCGAATGGAATTGTTTCAATCATGACTTGCCCTGCGAGTATTTGATGAAGAGTTGACCTAACTGAAAGAGTATCAGCACCCGATTGCTTAGGAAATGTCTAATTTCCAAAATCTAATGTCTTTCAGGTTGGTCGAAACCTTAATACTGTTTCGAGTGCTTAACCAAGATAATATTGCCCTCATCTAAAATACTGGTTATATTTACAGTATATGTATATATAAACAGTATTATCGACACATGTCACCCTACGCTTCTTCAATCACAACGCTTACGCAAAAACGGCTGAGAAACAGTACAGATTATGCGGAGTTACATTGTATTACCAATTACTCGTTTCTCAGGGGTGCATCGCACCCGGAAGAACTTGTCGAGCAAGCTGCGAAACTGGGTTACAGCGCGATAGCAATTACTGATGAATGTTCCATGGCTGGTGTAGTCAAGGCGCATGTGGCGGCCAAGGACTGCAACCTCAAGCTCATCGTCGGTAGCGAATTTCACTTCGACTCAAGTCTACCACGCATCAATAACGCTGCTACGCGATACATGCCTCGAGGGCAAAGCTCTCGGCAGGCCATCAAGAATCAGCTCGGCACCACGCAGGAGAGTGTCCATCTGATACTTCTCGCACCTAACAGAACTGCCTATGGACAAATATGCAACCTGATCACCATTGGCCGCAGACGGGCCAACAAGGGTGAATACCAACTTGATCTTGATGATCTCGCTATTGCCCAAGATCAATGCCTCGCCATATGGTTACCCAGTTCCCGCAATCATGATTCTCCGGACAAAAGAATCGCTGAAAAACTCAGTGAATATTTTAAAGACCGACTATGGCTCGGGGCTGAAATATTCCCCGATGGGCAGGAAACTGAATTATACAGCCGCGTTTTCACGCTCTCGAAAAAACTTAACATACCTGTGGTTGCCTGCGGTGATGTACACATGCATCGCAAAGATCGAAAAGCATTGTTGGATGTCATCTCGGCTATTCGAATGGGCCAATCTATCCGTCTCGCCGGTAAATTACTATTTTCTAATAGGGAAAAATATTTACGTCCGTTGGCTGTGCTGGCTAAAACTTATCCAGAAGGGCTACTTAAAGAAAGTGTAAAAATTGCAGATTTATGTGATTTTTCCCTCGACCAGCTCCGATATGAATACCCCGAAGAATTAGTACCGCCAGGGCTGACACCACCCGCCTATCTTCGCCAACTGGTTGAAGCTGGGGCAAAAAAACGTTGGCCTGAAGGTACAACACCCGATGTCAGGAAAATCATAGAAAAAGAACTCAGCATTATCGAAGAGCTTCAATACGAGTATTACTTTCTCACGGTATTCGATGTCGTTCATTTTGCCCGTAGCCAGCACATACTATGTCAGGGCAGAGGCTCAGCGGCGAATAGCGCTGTTTGTTTTTGCTTGGAAATCACCGAAGTCAATCCGGCCAAGATAGATCTGCTATTCGAGCGATTTATTTCAGTAGAACGAGATGAACCGCCGGATATTGATGTCGACTTTGAGCATGAACGACGCGAAGAAGTCATTCAGTATATCTACAAGAAATATGGCAGACACAGAGCAGCGCTTGCCGCTACCGTGGTCACTTACAGACCTAAAAGCTCGGTACGTGACGTTGGTAAGGCGCTCGGAATGGACCTGCAACTGGTTGATCAACTCGCAAAATCACTATCCTGGTGGGACAAGCGCGAGGTGTTGCTGGCTCGATTTGAGGAAGCAGGTATTAACCCTCGCAGCCCTGTTATCAGTCAGTTTATGACCTTGGTATACGAGATACTTGGCTTTCCCAGACACCTTTCACAACATGTTGGAGGGTTTATTATCTCAAGAGGTCCACTCTCTCATCTGGTGCCCGTTGAAAATGCCGCAATGGATGACAGGACGATCATTCAGTGGGATAAAAATGACCTAGAGTCGCTGGGACTGCTAAAAATAGATGTGCTGGCATTAGGCATGTTAACGGCAATACGTAAAAGCCTCGACATGGTTAATCAGTACCGCGATACCAACATGACAATCGCAACTATTCCACCGGAAGACCCACTGACTTATCAGATGTTACAACGCGGCGATAGCGTTGGGGTTTTTCAGGTTGAATCAAGAGCACAGATCTCGATGTTACCGAGACTCAAACCTAAGAGTTTTTATGATCTCGTCATAGAGGTCGCTATAGTCCGGCCAGGACCTATACAGGGCAATATGGTCCATCCTTTTCTCAAACGCAGAAATGGCGAAGAGGAAGTAACCTACGCCAACGATGCTGTTAAAGCGGTGCTAGGTCGAACTCTTGGGGTACCAATCTTTCAGGAACAGGTTATCAAACTAGCCGTGGTCGCCGCTGGCTTCTCCCCAGGCGAGGCAGATCAGTTAAGGCGCGCCATGGCGGCTTGGAAACGCAAAGAAGGTCTGGATGTATTTCGACAAAAACTGATAAACGGCATGCTCGAGCGCGGCCACGACAAAGACTTTGCCGAAAGAATTTTTGAGCAGATTAAAGGTTTTGGTGACTATGGCTTTCCTGAATCACATGCAGCAAGTTTTGCGTTACTAGTGTATTTCTCTGCCTGGTTAAAACGACATGAACCAGCCGCATTTTATTGTGGTTTATTAAATAGCCAACCTATGGGTTTTTATACCCCGTCGCAGCTGGTTCAGGACGCGGGTAGACACAACATCATCATTCTACCGGTTGATATACTGACGAGTGACTGGGAATCGACTCTCGAGGGAAGCACCAGCACCCGTGCCGACAGCCACGACACTGGCACCGCTATTTTTGGTGCAAGCCAACCCGCTATCAGACTTGGATTTCAACGTATAAAAGGTCTGCGGCAAGAAACTGCGTTACGTATCATTCAGGCAAGAAAAGCCAGCGAAAATCAGAATACCAAAGCATTTAACAGCCTCGAAAGCATTGCCCGTGCTGTACACCTCGACAGGGGAGATCTCGCTCGACTGACAGAAGGTGGCGCCTTTAAGCAATTAACTGGACATCGGTATCAAACCCATTGGGAGGCGAAAGGATTGTTGCCGACAAATACACCAATGGAAATGGTCGCCGAGCAGGAAGATATCTATCTACCGGCACCCTCAGAATCAGATGATTTACGGGCAGATTACCAGAGTCTTCGACTCACACTCGGTCGTCACCCTATGGCCCTGCTAAGGGAGGCCGGTGAACCTTTCAGTAAATTAAAGCGAGCCTGTGATCTCGAACCGCTTAATCATGGCCGCTTTGTTCAGGTTGCAGGTATTGTAACGGGCAGGCAGCGCCCCTCGACAGCAACAGGCGTTTTGTTTCTGACTCTAGAAGATGAAACTAACAATATTAATGTTGTTGTCTGGTCACGTATATTTGAGCAATACAGAGCCGCTGTCGTCCAAGGCAGGTTATTAAAGATTAAAGGTGTACTGGAACGAGAAAAATCAGTACTCCACGTGGTCGCTGGGCATGTTGAAGATCTGAGTTCGTATCTCGAACATTTTTCGTTGAAGTCTAGAGACTTTCGCTAATGATAAAAGTACAAGGCTGGCTGCTGGGTAAAAAGGCGTCAGCTTTGAGATCAATTGCTACGGAGTACAATACGCGCGTTGACTCTGCCTGGAAGTTCTTCCCTATCGATAGAAATCTGGCGTACCGACATACCTGATTGGGATTGGGAATCGAGCCATTTAATCAGGTCATTAAAGCTGACCTCATCGAACCAGACACTAACAGCATCATTGCCTTCTGGCTGCAATCGATTGGGTTTAATACCAAATTGCTGGGCTGTACGAGAAACCTGAGATAACAATGATTGCCCTGTTGGTGCCGTTGTGGCATTACCTGATGAAGCCCGTGCGTCTTTTTCCGTCTCGCGCATGCCCTGCAACATCTCCGACTGCCGGTTTAGCTCGTCCTGACTCGATACCTTAAAATCATGCAGAGGTTGCCAAATAGCAAAATAGAAGGTCAATATCCCAAAAAATACCAACAACGCACCCACCGCTAGACGATCCCGTGACCCGAGAGACAAATACTGGCTACGTAAGTTTTCTATCATTGGGTTACTCACAACAGCACCCTATTTCCATGTTATCTATCAGAACTCTTTCAACCGACATGCTTCTAGTCACCACCCAAAGACTTCACTTTAATGCTGCCACGCACCGCGTTGTTTTCCTGACTGATAGTGCCAATCTCTGCATCGAGACCGAGCTTGCTTAGCGTCTGGGAGTAAAGTACGAGCTGCTCGCTCCTGGGTGCCTCAAGTTGCAGAATCAGATCCCCTCGATTTTCATTAAAATTTACGTTATTCAGAATAAGACTTGAACCCGCGAGACTGCCAGCTGCAGTACTAAAGAGGCCGACAAACTTATCTCCCTCGTCCGATTTTCCCCCTCGCAAATGCGACTGCCAGCGACGCCTAATATCGGTGACATTGCGATCTCGTGGGAACACATCAGCATAAAGCGCACGCGCTTCAGCTTCATAGCGCGTCGCTGTCATATCGAGATATATCGCCTGTCCCGTTACCATAATCAGGTGCAAAAGTAGCGCACAACCGAATAACATAGCGGCGGAACGCCAGACGCTAGAGTTTTTTGAGGTCTTTCTCTCAACTTGATATTTGCCCTGCAGCAAATTAATTGTTTGCTCATTAACATTGCGGCAAAGAAACTCAAACGCAGAAAGGTCGATCGGTTCAATTTGTATCTCAGTATCAAATTCCGCGGCCATCTGATTTACCGCCAGATCTATCTCTGATTGCATCTCAGGTAGCAGCCAAAGATCTAAGCTTGCTCGTTTATCCTCTGGGAGAAAACTAATGCCACTCGCTAATTGCCCGCGATCGAGAAAATACCCTTTCTCGTCATCCGTACGCATCAGCACCCCGTTCCGCTCGATTAAAGCCGTGGTTTGCGATTGCGAACGATCTGAAAACAAGGGGACTTGAAGCGCGTCTATCGCTACGAAGGACGCCGGTATACCCATATCGACAAGCTTGTCTAACCAACTTTCAAACAGGACCCTTGAGACAACCGCGACGGCAATGTCACCGTTACTTGCTCTTTGCCCCAGTGCGAAATGACAATCCTCAGTGTCAACCGCAAGACTTTCCTCAATTGCATAGGGAACGGCTTGCTGTATCTGCCTAGGCTGTTTTGATGGAATATTAACTTGGTGCAGCGTGACGCATGAGGCACTGATTAACACAATCACCTCTCCTTCCCATTGCCGTGCTTCGACAAGTTCCGCTAGTGAATCAAAATCACCGGAACCCCGGGCGCTGACCTCCCCGCCTTCCGGATCGAATAAAGACCACTCAACGCCTGACTCTGACAATCTTAAATATAGGTTTTCTAGCATGTTTATTGCATTGCCAATAATGTGCGTGGAAATATGAACATTAAGAGGAAGTTGCCTCGGTGTCGATCGCTGATACTACTGGGTAGATTTTCTTACTGGCGTCTCGATAGATAACGCGCATACTGCCATCTATAGGATTTCGTTGAATAATACTCGTCAAGTAACCAAACCTGTCATCAACTCTTGCCCTCACGCTCACCTTGAAAAAACCTGATTGTACACTAAGTCCATCTGGAGATATCCCCTGACCAGCCAGACTATCATCCTGAAGAAAAGACTCAACCGAGTCGAAACCCTCTCGCTCGTTTCTATTGACCGTAAAGTTCTCTGCGAGCTCGGGCGAGAGCGCGCTACCCGCTATCGCCTGAATCACACCGCTTGGTGCAGTATTCACGTTTATCAGACTGACACCCGCGGGCAGGGCTGTCACCAAAGGTGCCAGCATTGAAAATGTGCGAGCATCAATATCCAGCACCAGAAAAAGTTCAGTTAAATCGAACATTGGCGTATCACCGGTTCGATAAGGTCGTTCGAGGCCCAGATAATCGAAATCTTCTGCGCCTAACTGAGTGACATCCTGATTATTATCTATCCAGTCCCTGATACGATCTGCAAATACCGGATCGATACCCTGCTGATTCAGCAATGATCGAAACCTTTTCATGGCCAACGCTGCTGAAGCTGCCTTGACAACACCGCTTCTGCTTTCGGTCGAATTCCTTCTAGCGTTGTCTGCAGTCTGATCGTTCTCTGTGTCACGTCTATTGCCATTTACGCGACGGCTAAATTGGGCCGAGGGCGCATCAATGAGAGAATTCAGGTTAAATTTACCCTGAAGGTCTTCAATCGACATTTCAATCTCACCGTCTTCAAATTCAAATTTTAAATCGGGACTTGCCCATTCTTCAGTCAGGACATCTTTTTGAGGATTATCGGTAAAATCTTTATAAAGAATTTGTCGAGCAAGTTCCTCACCGCCTAACGCGTACTGATGAACTTTGCCCTGATCAAAATAATTGCGCGCACGATTAATGGAAAAATGCTGCTCTGTGGTCATCTTGACCCCTAACACCGTCGCAATAACCACAACCAGTAAAATCGAAATCAAAGCAACGCCACGTGCCTTGTGCGGCTGTGCGATGAATCGGGTTTTAGCGGCGGACATTCGAGTCTCCCCTGTTACCCCGTCTGTCAGTTTCAGCATCTTCACTATTGCCGTTCTGGTCATCTGGATTGGTTGCAGCGTTACCCTGAGATTCTGACGTGTTCGCATCAGCAGTCATCACGACTGAGTAAAGCTTGCGGAGTTCACCCAATTTTTTATGAGTGATGAGTATTTCAACGGCCCTTGGCAATCGAGCATCGTTATCAAAATCAGGCCAAGTATCGACAAAACCACCGTCGCTGCTCATCAGATTAATCCGAAAATCTTCCACATCCGTCAACAGGCGCTGTGTGATGGGTTCAGAATCCTCTGCCCGGTCCAGCACTAACCAAAAATATCGCTCGAGTTCATCATCATCATTAAGCCCATAAGCGACACGCTGCATATTACTTCTGGGCAGTCGTGCGGGATTGTTCCATCCAGATCTTGAAAACTCGACATCATAGTCGCCTGTACCAACAATAAGGGGCGGTAAAGGCTCGCCATAAGCATCCCGCACCTGTCGATCAGCCAAATGTGAGAAATCTCTTTGCATCACGCTAAATGCCCGGGAGGCACTACTCATGACAGCGTTGCTTTGATTGGTGACTTCTCTTGTATTAATAATTGTTCGCAGAAACTGATGAGCACTTAACCCAATGACAGCAAATATTGAAAACGCTACCACTACCTCGAGGAGCGTAAAGCCGGATTGCCTTATCGGGCTTGAATCTGATTTCCAGGCGAATCGCGACATCAATATTTACCTATGAAGCCAGCCAGTCTCGCTACTTCTACATCTAGGTCCTGTTCGTCGAATACAGTCACCTCTACCCTGCGCATATCCGGATTCTCTGTTGATTCGACCCGTATCTTCAGCTCCCAGTCTCTATTGGCCATGGTGACACTTTCTCTATCCGTACCGACTGAAGGGAAAAACTCTTCAGTTCGAGGCGCACTTCGCAGCTCCTCGAGTTCGTTCTCAGCCAACCAATATCCAATGGTGCGATCTTGAATACTCAGGGTCTGAATAACAGAATTTGATGCGTTGCGAATGAGCGCAGTCGAGGCTACAGCAAAAATTGCCACGGTAATAACAATTTCAAGAAGTGTAAAGCCGGTCTGTTTTCTCATGAATCCCTCAACTCAAGCCCTTCTCTTTATCGCCGCGAGGCCGACTTTCGACCCTTCTTTTCATCTAACTCATCTTGCCAAGCCAACTCACTATAGCCGTCTGACACCAACGTTCTGGTTTTATCGCGACCCAGGGCAATCGTAATTTCAAACGGCGTCATTTCCCCGCTGGACAACAATAGTATACGAGGCGCGTTCGGGACTGAGGATTCTTCGTCTTCCTCATCAGTCAAAATAAGTTCGTTATCCTCGATAGTGGTTTTAAGCAGAATGCCATACCCTAACTTATGCTCGGCATAGGGCTTGGTATTCAGTTGTGTCCAGTTTTGTTCAATTTCGTTGTAGACAAAGAATGAATAGTTGTCTTTATCCGTATTCAGACCATATTCAGAGGCCCGGGTAAGAGATTCCTCACGGATAAGCTCGATCACCGTTTTTAATCGCAAACTCTCTTCATCAAAATCACTATTCTGAAAAGAGCTAGGCAAGCTAGTCACAACAATACCTGACATCACCGACACAATTATCAGGACAACTAAAATCTCAACCAGAGTAAATCCCGACGCCTGGTTAAACCTCGATGGCGACCAGCTATCCAACATGCTAATTAGAGTTCTGAGTAACGAATATCTGAATCGACGCCCTCGCCACCCTCCTTACGATCGGCACCATAAGAGTAAAGGTCAAAAGTTCGCTCTTCATTAAAGTAACCATAGGGTTCACCCCAAGGGTCTCGGGGTAGCTTTTTGAGATACCCGTCTGGGCTCCAGTTTCGAGGTTCGGGATAACCGGAAGGCTCCGAAACCAGCGCATCTAGATTCTGGTCAGTACTCGGGTAATTGCTATTATCCAATCGATATAACTCAAGCGCATTCGCTATCGCGTTGATATCTGATTTAGCAGCTTCAACCCTAGCTTCATCAGGACGACCAATAAAATTAGGTACAATTAGCGCTCCAAGGATGCCTAGAATAACAACTACCACCATAATCTCGATAAGGGTAAAACCTCTTTCCTTGACCATATCGGATTGACCGTTCAATGCTGTTTTAACTTTCTGTTTCATAGCGTTCCTGTTTTTGAAATATAACCATTACAAATGGTCTTGTGATTTTCTATCCAACGAGCTGATTGAGGTTGATGATGGGTAAAAGTATGGCCATCACAATGACAAAAACGCCACCGCCCATCATCAAAAGCATAAACGGGCCAAACAAACTCAACAGTACACCCATGATCATTTCCACATCCTGCTGCATATGATGTGATACGCGAACGAGCATCTCATCGAGCTCACCACTGGACTCACCGCTGGCAATCATGTGCAACATCATTGGCGGGAAATAACCGCTTTGCTCTAATGCCACGTGTAGACTGGTACCTTCACTTACCTTTATCGTGGCTTCGGAGACTTTTTGCTGTAGCCATGTATTTGAGAGTACTTGCCCTGATATTTTCATGGCGTCAACCAAAGGCACCCCACTGGCGGACAATATTGCCAGCGTGCTGGAAAACTGCGCCGTATTCATACCTCTACTGAGTTTGCCGACCAGCCATATGTGAAGCAGTCGTCGATCCCACACCAATCTGATCGATGGAACCTGTAACGCGCGTTGCGCTCCGACTATCAGCATGATCACTAAGACAACAATTGCAGCACCCCAGTTCACAACAAAATCGCTAAGAGAGATGATAAAAATAGTTAAGCCTGGCAATTCCTGCCCGGTATCTGCAAAAACTTTAACGATGTCAGGTACAACATAGCCCAACAAACCGGCAAGAATCGCAAGAGTCAGCACAAACAATATAATGGGATACACCATTGCCTGCTGAATTCGTTGTCTAGACTCATGCTGCGACTCGGTAAAATCAGCAAGTCGGTTCAAGACCAAATCAAGATGCCCCGCAGACTCTCCGGCTGCTACAGTAGCACGATACAGGTTCGGAAATGCCCTAGGATATTCCGCCAGACTATTTGCAAGAGAATAACCCTCCATGACCTTGGAGCGCAGCGCAGCCAGCATCGCCTGCGTCTTAGGGTTTTCACTCTGTTTCGATACAGCAAGAATAGCCTCTTCAACCGGGAGCCCAGCGGCAATAAGCGTTGCCAGTTGGCGGGTTACCAATGCTAATTCTCGCACAGACAAAGACGGCTTCAGAAGATTGGTTAAAAAGTTGTTGGATGCCTTCTCTTCCCGAGTCACATCTACCGTTAAAGGAGACAAGCCTTTATCGCGCAGAATTTGCCGCGCCTGTCTCGAACTATCAGCCTCGAGCGTACCTTTTTCTTCACGACCTTTGTCGTTAAGCGCGATATATTGAAACGCTGCCATGACCTAGCGCTCCACCCTAGTCTTCCATCGTTACGCGCATAACTTCATCAACTGAAGTACTGCCGTCCAGAATTTTCTCCCTGCCATCGTCACGAATACCACCTGTTTTAGTTCTTGCGTGTTGCTCAAGGTCGAGCTCTGAAGCACCGTTGTGGATCATACGCCGAAGCTCATCATCAATAACAATGACCTCGTAAATACCTTGTCGGCCTTTGTAACCCTCATGGGCACACTTCTCACAGCCTACCGCCCGGTAAAGCGTTGGTGGCTCGTCTAATTTTAGAAATTCACACTCATATGCATCTGCTTCGTATGCTTGACGACAATGCGGACACAGTAATCTAATCAAACGCTGTGCCACCAATCCGACAATACTATTGCTGAGCAGATAAGGTTGGACGCCCATGTTTTCTAGCCGTGTCAACGCGCCTAAAGCGGTGTTTGTATGGATAGTTGAAAGTACAAGGTGGCCCGTCAGACTAGATTGAACAGAGATATCCGCGGTTTCAAAATCGCGGATCTCCCCTACCATTACGACATCGGGGTCTTGACGTAGAATCGCCCTTAGCCCTTTAGCAAAAGTCATATCGGCTTTAACATTAACTTGGGTTTGGCCAATACCCTCGACGTCGTACTCGATGGGGTCTTCAACTGTCAGAATATTTCTGGAACGATCATTTAATTGATCAAGGCAAGCATAGAGCGTTGTAGATTTTCCCGAGCCCGTGGGACCCGTGACCAGAATGATACCGTGGGGTTTTTGAACCAACGTTTTCATGGAAGCAAGATTGAACGCATTCATCCCCATATGCGTCAAATCTCTTCTACCCTCTTGTTTATCGAGTAGGCGCATAACGACTCGCTCACCATTGCTCGCCGGTATCGTCGAAACTCGCACGTCCACTTCCTTACCCGCCACCCTGACCGAAATTCGCCCGTCTTGGGGTAAGCGTTTCTCGGCGATATCCAGTTTTGCCATCACTTTGATTCGAGATACTAATAACGGTGCAAGCCCTCTCCGGGGGCTGACAACCTCTCGTAGCACGCCATCAACCCGGAACCGGACGACAAGTCTCGTTTCATAAGTTTCAATATGTATATCCGAGGCATCGACCTTCACTGCTTCGGTTAATAGACTGTTAATTAACTTGATAATCGGGGCATCGTCTTCCTGTTCCAGCAGATCACCGGTTTCGGGAATCAGATCAGCAAGACTGCTCAAGTCCATCTCTTCCCCGAGCCCCTCTATCATCTGCATCGCTTCGCCCGAATCATTCTGATAGGTCAAGGTCAGCTGCCGATCGAATGAAGGCCCATCGACCTCCTTCAGCGCGATTTCCCCGGCGACAAACCGCCGGACTTCCGCCAGCGCACCGATATCAAATCCTGATTTGTAAATCACATCGGACTGACCTTCACCTGTTGCTGCCAACAGGATAACGCCATGGCGCTTAGCGAAGGAAAACGGCAACCGAGCCTGACGCGTCTGCTCACTCATAAAATTTCTCTATATCTGGTGTATCACATTGTTTTTTATTTACTTTTTACCTCGTCAGTTTATCAAATAGATAGCATTGTATCGACAACGCAACGGCTTTATCCCTGAATATCTGATCGTGTTGGGTATCTTCAGGCACTTGCGTCGCTACTTTCCTATCAGCAAACAAAACTCGAGGCAAAAAGGGCTACGGCCGGCAAATGGACCGAGGGTCTCCAGAATAACAGATAAGTCTTCTCTATTTGCGCAATCCGGCTTACCATAAGCATCAATTATGAGGGTTACAAAAATTATTTGGCGTATTGATTCGCGCTTTAGCATGAATTCTGCGCCAGCCCATACAGACGGCTTTTATTAATCATTATGAAACTTTCAGACATTGACCTAAATTTGTTCGTCGTTTTTGACGCAATTTATACCGAGGGTAACCTGACGCGCGCCGGAGATATTATTGGTATCACGCAGCCCGCCGTATCCAATTCACTTTCTCGTCTACGCAACATGTTTGACGATCCACTATTTGTTCGCACCGCAGACGGCATGGTACCTACGCCAGTGGCACAAAATATTATTGGATCTGTACGGCAAGCACTCGGGTTAATGAGAGCGAGCGTTCAGGAAAGTGAATCTTTCGACCCTCGCAGCTCAGACAAACGATTCCGCGTCTCAATGACAGATCTCAGCCAATCAATTCTATTACCGTATATTTTTAAACGCTTGAAGAAGGACGCACCCTCGGTTGAAATCGATTGTTACCATGTTCGGCGTAGAGACATGAATATCGAGCTAGCGTCAGGTAATTTAGACCTTGCGATAGATATTCCTTTAACGCCTGATCCGCGCATCAAACAGGCACCTTTGTTTTCTCACCCGCAGGTTTGCCTTGTGCGCAGCAACCATCCGGAGATTGGAGAAGAGCTTGATCTTGAAGCCTACCTGAACCTCCACCATATACAGATATCAAGCCGACGTGGCGGTCTTGGTCATGTTGATCTGGCCCTCGGTAAAATGGGTAAACGGCGGCAGATTTCGCTGCGAACCCAACATTATCTTGCCGTATCTGAACTGGTATCACGCACAGATTTATCCCTCACTGTGCCTCAAATCTTTGCTGACTTCCTTGCTAGCCAATTGCCGGTGCGCTACTTGCAGCTACCTTTCTCAGTGCCTAACCTTGAAACACATCTCTATTGGCATGAGAGCACTGACCAAGATCAGGCAAATCGCTGGTTAAGAGAAGTGATACTCGAACTACATGAAAAACTTCCCTGGAAATAATCCGAAATGAAATTTGTAGGTAAGCATATTCTCTCGGTTTCCGAATTTGACCGAGCGGCAATAGAGCGGGTTTTTGCGGTTGCCGATCAAATGGAACCCTACGCTCAGCGTAAAAAAGCAACCCGTGTGCTTGAGGGAGCGATTTTAGGCAGCATGTTTTTTGAGCCGAGTACACGAACAAGAGTCAGTTTTGGCTGCGCCTTTAACTTACTTGGTGGAGAGGTTCGTGAAACCACCGAGCTTAAAGCCACATCGATCGCCAAGGGTGAATCCTTTTACGACACTGCAAGGGTGTTGTCTGGCTATAGTGACGTGATTGTGATGCGACATCAGATTGAAGGCTCCGTCGCAGAGTTCTCAGAAGCCAGTCGCGTGCCGGTAATCAATGGTGGAGACGGCGCTAATGAGCATCCCAGCCAAGCATTGCTTGATCTCTACACAATTCGCAAAGAACTTGCCGCAAAAAATAAGTCAATCGATGGCCTAAGTATCTCGCTCATCGGAGATCTGCGGTTTGGCCGCGCCGTTCACTCTCTTTGTAAATTGCTCAGTCTGTTTAAGCATATTCAATTTAACCTCATCTCACCCCCCGAACTTAGCCTGCCAGACGAATATATCGCCGCGATGAGAGACGCTGGCCATAATGTTAACCAGTCCACCGAGCTTCAACCAAACATAAGTAGCGCCGACATTCTCTATGTCACGCGCACACAGGAAGAACGTTTTCCAAACCAAGAAGAAGCAAATAAATACAAAGGGCTTTTCAGACTCAACCAGGCTGTCTATACCCAGTTTTGCGAGCCGAACACAGTCATCATGCATCCGTTGCCGCGCGATTCTAGAGAAGCAGCAAATGAACTGGACAACGACTTAAATGAAAACCCGAACCTCGCGATTTTCAGGCAAACAGATAATGGCGTAACCATAAGAATGGCGCTATTTGCGCTCATTTTAGATGTGGTTGATCAAGTCGACGCCCATGCCAAACCGGTTAACTGGTATACTGCAAAGCGCTTTTAGATAATTGAGTCTATAGCCCAACTATAGCCGCGTTCAGCGCAGTCACTTCGCCAAACACGAGCGTTAGCCTCATCTCAGTCTAAATTACCGAAGGCGACCTCCTTAACATCCGCCTGATGCACAACCTCATATCCCAGCAACCAGCGTTTCCTAGAAAATCAGGATGGGCTATTCAGATAGCTGCTGCCCAATTGAATCCGTTGGAGCTTGTAAAATTAAGCCTACCGACAAAGGTTCCTAATCGTGCAAAATTCGTGCTACGCTCGCGGCTTTAAAGCAACCTAGAAATAGACTAACGTAAATCATGGATCGAAAATTACTCATCTCACTTCACCTATATTTGGCTGCATTTTTCGCCCCCGCTATTATTCTCGTCGCCATCTCCGGTGGCCTCTACCTGATCGGCGAAAAAGGAACCGTTGTAAAAGAAAAAATATATGAGGGGTTACATCCGGAACTGGTGGCAAGCTCGCCGACAATCAAAGCTGATGTTAGCGCGCTGCTTACGACTGCCGGGGTTAGCGACTACGACTTTGAATATGTAAAAGCTGGTGGAAATACTTTTTATACTCGCCCCACATCCAGAGATCACTACATTATCAGACTCAAAGATGAGGGATCGCTGAGCGTCGAATTGGCACAGCCTAATTTTCAGGCTGCGATCATTGAGTTACATAAGGGGCATGGTCCCGGCGCATTCAAAACGTTCCAGAAAGTGCTCGCAGTAGGACTCTTTCTGATCGTTATTAGTGGATTGTGGTTAGGAATTTCCGCAACTCGTTTACGAACAAAATCGCTTGCGACGACTCTCGCCGGCGGCGTTATACTGCTGGTGCTTATCTTCCTCTGATAATCGGCATTTCGTCAGCACGGTCTTTTTCCGTAAACTTTGGCGGTCGCTCCTCAAGATAACAACACACGGACGGGATTTCTCCAGATGCATTTCTTTGATGAAGAAACCATAGTAGCCCAATCCCCTGATGGCCTTTGGCAAGGAACTGTCAGCCCTGAGTGGAACATTGGTGACAATCCAAATGGTGGATACTTACTGTCACTTATTACGAGCGCCTTCTCACATGAAGTTTCACATCCAGATCCTATTTCTATTACAACACACTATCTCAGACCCGGGATTCCCGACACCGAATTTCAAATTAAAGTTGACGTCCTCCGTGTAGGGCGAACCTTAACTAATGCCCGCGCAACGTTATTTCAAGAAGGCAAATCAAGGCTTGAGGTCACCGCGGTATACGGCGATTTATCTGAATCCGTCGGTGTGGAAAATTCGATTCACATGCGGCCGCCAATTATTCCATCTGAAGCACAATGCGTCGATCGCAGCGGCGACTTGCAAGGCATTAAACTGCCGATAATGAACAGACTGAATGTTCGACTTCATCCCGACCAGATCAGTCCGGGTCGAACCGGTGCGCCGGTCATATCAGGCTGGATAGGATTTAAAAACGACCGAGCACCGGATGCCAGAGCACTTTTACTTTTTTGCGACGCCTTCCCGCCCTCTCCATTTGGCCTTCTGGGTAATGTCGGTTGGGCACCAACGGTGGAATTAACGGTGCACATCCGACAACGTCCCGCGCCCGGGTGGATACTAGGCGAGTTCAAAACGGACCATCTCGCAGGTGGCAGGATGATCGAAAGTGGCGCACTTTGGGATTCTTCTGGCTCTCTGGTCGCCCAAAGTAGGCAATTGGGTCTGATTCTGAATTAACTCGAACGTCGCTTCACTTCAATTTCTTTCGCATAATTCCGTTTCAGCATCAAATGTTTTCGGTTGTGATGACCATTGAGCATCGTTACACTCAAACGACTCTAGTCATTTGGATACTAAGGTCTATGTTCATTAAAAACTTATCTGTGATTATCCTTACAGTCTTATTTCTGTTCGGATGTAGCGAACCTTCCGTCAATGAAACTTCCGTCAATGAAACATCCGATAACCAACCACTATTCGATGGACTTGGTCCGCTCCAAATGGATATCACGACCACCAGTCCAACGGCTCAAAAATATTTCAACCAAGGCATGATGCTGGCGTGGGGCTTCAATCACGCAGCGGCTGACCTTGCGTTTAACGAGGGCGCCATCAATGACCCGGACTGCGCCATGTGTTATTGGGGTAGCGCATTTGTATTGGGTGCAAATCTCAATCAAAAAATGGTGCCTGCCAATGCACCCCGAGCGACAAAACTGATTGAGATGGCGCAAGAAATTGCCAATAATCCCGCGAAAGGTGTGACACCTAAAGAGAAAGCACTGATCGACGCATTATCACAAAGATATCAATCTACAGCACCCGCAGACCCCACGCCACTTGATCAGGCATGGGCTAATGCAATGAGAGATGTTGTCGCTCAGTTTCCAAATGACCCGCATATTTTAGCGCTCGGTGCTGACTCCTTGATGAATCTGCATCCCTGGGACTTTTGGCTAGCTGATGGTACCTCACAACCTTGGACAACCGAGATCACCGACTTGATTGAAGCGGCACTGAAAATAGATCCGGATAATATTGGCGCCATACATCTTTACATCCACGCAGTCGAGGCCTCGACAACACCGGAACGCGCCGAACCCTATGCAGACAAACTTGCCGATCTCTCGCCTAACGCTGGGCATCTGGTCCATATGCCGGCACATATCTACCTCAGAGTGGGTCGCTACCACGACTCAACCCTGAACAATATGAAGGCAACGGATGCTGACAGTTGGTTCACTGCGGTGTGTCGTTCGAACAGCTTTATTTATCTTGGCGGTTATATCCCTCACAACTGGCATTTTGGGGCAACGACTGCTGCAATCGAAGGCTGGCAGGCACAAGCTAATTTACTCGCTGATGGCACAAAGAATGCCATTACACCTCAGATGCTCTCGATGGCGGGTTTCACCGGCAACGCACAGCAATTTGTCGCGCAGCCGCTATTTGTCGACGTCCGCTTCAACGCCTGGGACGACATTCTTGCAGAGCCTGAGCCCGCGATGGATCTACTATTTCTAAGATCAATTTGGCACTACGCACGAGGGCGAGCATTCGAGGGTAAGGGCGATTTGGCACAAGCGAAGGATGAGCTCGCAAAATTAGATACCCTCAGATTAAGTGACGAAACGCGCGCGATGAAGAGCGTTGGCCGAAACAGCATCGACGCTGTACTAGAAATCGCCTCTCTTACCCTCAATGGGGAAATTTTATCGAGCGAAGCGCGTTACGAGGAGGCAATACCGCTGCTGATGAAAGGTGTCGCGATAGAGGATTCTCTGATTTATACCGAGCCGCCGGATTGGTTTCACCCTGTTCGCCACTCACTTGGAGAAGCTCAACTCGCAGTTGGCGATGCCAGCGCCGCCGAATCAACCTATGTTACAGACCTCAAAAAGTGGCCGGAAAATGGCTGGGCATTAGCAGGTTTAAAAGAGGCTTATATGGCTCAGGGCGAAGCTGAAGAAGCGAATAAAGTCCAAGAACGATTAAACCAGGCCTGGGTCAACGCGGATGTACCGATGCCTACATCGGGCGGTATTCCTTTCGCAGAGAGTGCTCCAAAGATGGAACTCACTGAGCGTTAAACTAGGGTTCACCCAACTTAACACACCTAAAACCCGCTGAGTATTTGTTACTCCGCGGGTTTTTTTATTCAATTTCCTGCCTCTTCAGCATCACCCGTTGATTCATCACCCGTTGATTCATCGTAAAAACAGCCAATGCCTAGAATTGCCAGCATTGGCGCCACAACAATATTAGCAAGCGCTAACAACTGCCAGTGCCAATAGTCCGCATAAGCGACACCGGTTGCTGCAGAAACGAAAATCGCAGTTGAAGTCCATGGAATAATATTCTCTACCATCGTGCCGTAATCTTCGATTGATCGAGACAACACTTTCCGTGGCACGCCGAGGCTATCAAACTTCGACTTAAACGCATCACCGACGATAAAACTGGTCGCGCTTTGATTTGAAGTCGATGCATTAGT
Source organism: uncultured Gammaproteobacteria bacterium (assembly GCA_913050215.1). Classification (GTDB taxonomy): domain Bacteria; phylum Pseudomonadota; class Gammaproteobacteria; order Pseudomonadales; family Azotimanducaceae; genus UBA4582. The sequence goes on along the minus strand of CAJXBG010000001.1, from coordinate 8,771 downwards.
AAAGACGGACGCAGCCAAGGACGCGAGTATCAAACCTGCTTTTGTGGTTACAAAACCAAAAACTTTACGCACAATGGACGGCATCGCATTCATCAGATCGAGAGAGCCGATAAATATAAATACCATGATCGTAAATATTATGGGTCCATTCAGTTCGTAGAGCCCTCCTCGATTAAACAGGGTGCCCATCGATGGCGCAACGTCTCCAGCATTCACAGACATGTTGACGTCGAAGCCGGAAATTAAACACATCAGCACGTCCCCAAAACGAAAGTCCTGAAACACCAGTGCCAGTAAAATGGCGGATAATGAAGAAAACATTAGTACCGGTAAGGGCGGTTTTCGAGTCAGTGACCCAAACAGTACAATTAGCGGCGGCAGTAACAATAGAATGTGGAAGTTGAACAGCTGACTAATCTGTGCGGTGACCTGACTTGCGGACTCAGTTGCCTCGGCATTTATCTCCGGAGGGCTGACAAACCCCATAAGGGTGAAACCAATCCCCGCCACCAGTGCTGAGGGCAATGTCGTATTGGCCATCGAACGAATATGGTCGTAAAGGTCAACCTCCGTCGCGATAGCTGCAATATTTGTGGTATCTGATAACGGAGACATCTTGTCACCAAAATAAGCACCACCGATAACTGCCCCTGCGGTAATACCCAAATCGGCCTGAACAGTTGTCGCCACACCAATGATAACCACGCCCACGGTGCCAACTGACCCCCAGGAGGTTCCTGTCATCAAAGAAAACACAATGGGAACAATAAACGCAATAATATAAATGTACGAAGGGTCGATAATTTTCACACCCCAGTACACCAACATTGGCATGGTGCCACTGATAATCCAGGAGCCAATGATAACGCCAATGGCAAACAGGATCATAATGGCGGGGAATCCTCGTGTAATTTTCCCGAGCACGGCTGTCTGAATGTCCTCCCAGTTAAAACCCATCATCATAAGCTGCGCGATCGAAAAACAACTCGCCAACAGAAAGACTAACTCAAGTGGTAAGGGGTCAACCTGCAAAAAGTTGGGACGCAAAATCAGACCATAACCAATCAGCATAAAGAGGAAAATCATCGGCAACAACTGATGGAAAAACCTGACCTCCGGCATAACCAATCCTGTATTTTCTTCATTCATTTTCTGCATCTTTTTCCGGTACCTTTTATAAAAGTTATAAGACCGAGGAACGTTTCACATCAACCGTATCACAGAGGTACCCTCGCACCACAGGGAGAATATTGGCGCCTGGTGGGAAATCTGGGAGAAAACAACGTAAACTCGTCCCGTAAATGACGGACGGAGACAACGAAATTGAAACCTTTCGAAATTGAATCATTAACGCCGAGAATTGGTGCAACGATTAAAGGGCTGGACTTATCTCGTGAAATGTCGGAAGAAACCTTTGAGCAATTGCACAAGGCCTGGATGGACCATCTTGTATTATTCTTCCCTGACCAATCATTGAGCCATGAGCAACATTTAGCGCTCGGAGAAAGGTTTGGTCCGCTTCACATTCATCCCGCAGCGCCTTATGTTGGGGGAAATCAGGCACTCATGGAAATTCATGCCGATGAAAATTCGCATAGAAACAATGGAGAGGGTTGGCACTCAGATGTTTCCGCTGATCTTGAGCCGCCAATGGCGAGCATTCTCTATCTTAAGGTAACCCCCACTCAGGGCGGCGACACACTCTGGGCCAATATGTACGATGCCTATGAGGCACTAAGCAAACCGATGAAAGGCTTTCTATCCACATTAACGGCGGTGCACGCCGCAGACTATAGTGGCTACTATGGCGACCACCCGTCACAACGGGAAAATCCATCCGCGGAGCATCCGGTCATCCGTACTCATCCTGTGACTCATCAAAAGTGCCTGTTCGTCAACAGTGGTTTTACTAGACGTATTAAGGGTGTGACCAAAGCTGAGAGCGATGCGCTGCTACGATTGCTGTTTGAACATGTTAAAAATCCGAATTTCCACTGCCGCTTCCAATGGAAACCCAATACGATTGCAATTTGGGATAACCGCTGTACACAACATATGGCGGTGTGGGACTACTTTCCGGAAACAAGATCCGGCGTGAGGGTCACAGTGAAAGGTGACAGACCGAGGTAATAGATATGAGCTCATTCCCCGCTTCAGTCCGTATCGTCGAGGTCGGTGCACGAGACGGATTACAAAACCAATCGTCTGATGTATCTACCCTGCACAAGGTTGCGTTGATCGAACGTCTATGTGACGCAGGGATAAAACATGTTGAGGCTGGTGCTTTTGTATCACCTAAGTGGGTGCCAATGATGGCGGATTCAGCCGAGGTTATGGCGCTCATCAAACGCCGAGATGATGTGATCTACTCAACGCTTACGCCGAACGTCAAAGGCATGGAAGCCGCGATACAAGCAAACGCAAATGAAATTGCTGTGTTCATCTCTGCAACAGAGTCTTTCTCTCAGAAAAACACAAACTGCAGCATAGCGGAAGCGTTGGTTCGCGCAGAACCTGTTGTGGCTTTAGCCAAGGAAAACGGCATCAGAGTACGTGGGTATATCTCCTGTGTCCTTGGTTGCCCTTGGGAAGGTGACGATATAGATCCATCTCGCATCGCAGATCTCACGGCACTACTGCTTGATATGGGATGTTTCGAAATCAGTCTCGGGGACACAATCGGGCGCGGCACACCCGGTAAAGTTACCCGCCTAATCAATGAAATAAGCAAACAGGCTGATGTAAGTCAGCTAGCCGCTCACTTTCACAATACCTACGGCCAGGCACTAGCCAACATCTACGCGGCACTGGCGAGCGGCGTAAGTGTGATCGATAGTTCCGTTGCGGGTTTGGGCGGCTGTCCCTATGCAAAGGGCGCGACCGGAAACGTGGCGACAGAAGATGTGCTGTATATGCTTGAAGGGCTTGGTATCGAGACGGGTATCAATTTAGACAAGTTGGTAGACGTCGCCTGTTTTGTTCGGGACACCCTGCAACTCCACATCGACTCTAATGCGTCGAAAGCCCTCCTAAACCGCAGATAGTTCTACCTTGCGATCACAAATTTTAACCAAAAAAAAGGCAACGCTAACGCATCGCCTTTTCTTGTGACAGGTAATAAACCTGTCGTTAGTGCACTTGCAGCAGCTACAAAAGGCCGTCCAGTTCTGGCACAGCTTTGAACAGATCAGCAACCAAACCATAGTCAGCAACCTGAAAAATAGGTGCATCTTCGTCTTTATTGATCGCAACGATAACTTTGCTGTCTTTCATACCCGCTAAATGCTGAATAGCACCACTGATACCCACTGCAATATAAAGATCCGGTGCAACAATCTTACCTGTTTGCCCTACCTGCATATCATTAGGAACAAATCCGGCATCAACCGCCGCACGTGATGCACCCATTGCCGCACCGAGCTTGTCAGCAACAGATTCAAGAAGCTTGAAGTTCTCACCGTTCTGCATACCACGACCGCCTGAGACAATGATACTCGCGGCTGTCAGCTCAGGTCGATCGAGCTTAACAATTTCTTCTTTCTCCCAGGTAGATACGCCTGCATCTTTCACTGTATCAATATTTTCAACAGAAGCGCTTCCGCCCTCTGCGGCCACTGGGTCAAAGGCTGTACCCCGAACGGTAATGACTTTGGTTGCGTCACTGCTCTGCACGGTTGCTATCGCATTACCCGCATAGATAGGTCGTTCAAATGTATCTTCACTCACCACACCGCTAATATCTGAAATTTGGGCAACATCCAGAAGCGCTGCGACTCTAGGCATAAAATTTTTGCCCGAAGTTGAAGTAGAACTCACAATATGTGAATAACTGCCGGCAACTTCTACAACAAGTTCTGCCAAGTTTTCAGCCAGCTGATGTCCGTAAACTTCATTATCGGCCACAAGCACTTTACTGACACCATCAATTTTACCGGCCGCTTCTCCGGCAGCTGCACATCCGGCGCCAGCGACTAGTAAGTCAATATCACCCCCGATGGCTTTGGCTGCAGCGATAGCAACAAGTGTTGAAGCACTAATCGCAGTATTGTTGTGGTCTGCAATAACTAAATTACTCATGAGATCACCTTCGCTTCGTTCTTTAATTTATCAAACAATTCTTCTACCGATTCTACAATGACACCTGCTTGACGTTCTGCTGGCGGCGTAACTTTCAGTGTTGTAATTCTTGGGGCAACATCAACGCCGAGATCTGCCGGGGTTGTTATGTCGATCGGCTTCTTCTTGGCTTTCATGATGTTAGGCAGAGAAGCATATCTTGGTTCGTTCAACCGAAGGTCAGTTGTGATGATCGCAGGCAATTTCACTGCTATCGTTTCGAGTCCACCATCAACCTCTCGAGTAACCGTGACGGTGTCATCTCCCAACTCGACCTCTGAAGCAAAAGTTGCCTGTCCGAGTCCAGCCAAGGCAGCAAGCATTTGACCGGTTTGGCTATTATCACCATCTATGGCCTGTTTACCTGTGATTACGAGCCCGGGAGCTTCGTTATCAACAACCGCCTTCAAACACTTGGCAATGGCCAGCGGCTGCATTTCAGCATCGGATTCAACGAGAATGCCACGATCCGCACCCAATGCGAGGGCTGTACGAATTTGTTCCTGGCAATTACTTGCGCCTACAGAAACAACAACCACCTCTTCTACTTTGCCTGCTTCCTTGAGTCGAACAGCTTCTTCGATAGCGATTTCATCGAAGGGATTAATCGACATTTTGACGTTATTTAGGTCTACGCCGGTGTTGTCGCTGAGTACACGCACATTCACGTTGTAATCAACCACACGTTTGACAGTCACAAGAACTTTCATGGACTTCCTCTGCTGGTAATGAAAAATAAGTTTGGACTAGAAATTAGAGCGCGTATTCTGCCGTTTTCTTACCAAAGCGTCAATAGGTGTGCACATGCACAAAAATGATCTAAGTTATTAATTTAGTTGGTTTATTTGATATACAGCCAACAGTGGTTTATCCAAAACCATTGATTTGAATGATTTCCTTTCACTCACAACTTTTCATACAATAGCGGCTCCATCGAACGACCGTTGCTGCACACCGCCGCGGGGTCGCAGAATTACATACATTTGAGGAGTCGTACACGTGGAAAGAGAATCCATGGAATTTGATCTTGTTGTTGTTGGGGGTGGGCCCGCCGGCCTAGCCACAGCAATAAGGTTTGCGCAATTGGCGCTGGAAAACGAGCAGGAAATTACGGTTTGCCTCGTTGAGAAAGGATCGGAAATTGGTGCGCACATTTTATCGGGTGCAGTGGTTGAACCACGAGCGCTGAACGAACTGTTCCCAGACTGGCAGGAGATGGGAGCACCGCTCAACAACCCGGTCACCGATGACGATATTTATTATCTGATTGACGACCATCAAGGGATGAAACTACCGAGCTGGCTTATTCCAGGCGCCCTGCATAATCCTGGCAACCACGCCGTTAGTCTCGCTAATCTCTGTCGCTGGTTGGCCGAGCAGGCTGAAGAACTCGGGGTAAACATTTTCCCAGGGTTTGCTGCAACAGAAGTGCTTTACGACGAGAACGGTGCAGTTAAGGGCATCGCAACCGGAGATATGGGCGTCGATTCGAACGGTGAACATAAAGGCACCTTCGAGCCCGGTTATGAACTCCATGCCAAGTACACAGTATTTGCTGAAGGTTGTCGCGGACACCTAGGCAAGCAGGTGATGGAAAAGTTCAACCTGAATGCCGACAGCAATGCCCAACATTATGGTATAGGTTTCAAAGAAGTTTGGGATATTGATCCAGAGAAACACGTTCCCGGCAAAGTCATGCATACCGTCGGCTGGCCGCTAGGGCATTTCCCGGGTCAAACACTAGGAGGCTCTTACCTCTATCATCTGGAAAACAATCAGGTCGCGGTTGGCCTCATTGTGGACCTAGGTTATAGCAATCCTCACATCAGTCCCTTTGAGGAATTTCAGCGGTTCAAGCAACACAAAGTCATTCGTCAGTTTCTCGAGGGCGGTAAACGGGTTGCTTACGGCGCACGTGCAGTCGTTAAAGGTGGTCTTCAATCCCTGCCCAAGCTCATTATGCCCGGCGGCTTGATGGTAGGTGATGATGCAGGCTTTCTAAACAACTTGAAGCAAAAAGGCACTCACACGGCCATGAAATCAGGCATGTTGGCGGCGGAATCAATTGTTGCAGCACTAATGGAAGGCAAAACCGGCGGTGATGAACTGGAAAGTTATCCGGTCGCATTTGAAAACTCATGGCTCCATGAGGAGTTATACACGGCAAGAAATGCCATGCCACTGATGCACAAGCTTGGTCTATTCCTTTCGTCACCATTAACTCTGATCGACCAATACATCTTCCGAGGTCGGTTGCCATTTACACTTCAGGACGATAATCCTGATCACGCAAATCTCAAACTGGCGAGTAAATGTGCAAAACCTGACTATCCTAAGCCAGATGGCGTGCTCACTTTTGATCGTCTTTCTTCGGTCTTCATTAGTAATACCTCACATGAAGAAGATCAACCGTGTCACCTGCAGCTAAAAGATCCGAACATCCCCATACACTCCAATTTGCCGCTCTATGATGAGCCAGCGCAGCGCTACTGCCCTGCGGGGGTTTACGAAATTGTTGAAGAAGAGGATGGCAACAAACGTTTCCAGATCAACGCGCAAAATTGCGTACACTGTAAAACCTGTGATATCAAAGACCCAGCTCAGAACATCACCTGGGTGGTGCCAGAGGGTACTGGCGGGCCTAACTACGGTAATATGTAGAAAACCCGGGCTTCGATGTCTGGCAAATGCGAATCAGCGTGACTCGAACGCTGATTCGCTGATGCCGAAAAAGCAGTCGTCACTCCATACACCCAAACACCCTTTATTATCACCCTCGCCTTCTTCCAACAAATCCATGAGTTGGTAATACACATTTCTCGAAACTCTTGCTTTCAGCCCATCTCTAATCTCTATATAAGGTATAAAGCTACTGCCGTTCTTCGAATCGGTTTCCTCAATGAAAGACAGTGGATGGTCCGCTCCCGCAATGGCCTCTTCCGCCATATTTGAGGTGAACACAAGCCGCTGGCTGTTGCCACCTCCGTCAACCCGCATCAAAATCGCCTGAAACGGCACATCCTCAACCTGAATTCTGCATTTCTCTACGGGGGTGACCAAAAAATAATCACCGTCGTCCTCTAGCCGCATGACAGACGAAAAAAGTCGGGTTAGGCTCGCACGTTTAATCTGTGTTCCTTCATGGTGCCAGTCGCCGTTTCGATCAATTTTCATATCGATATCGCAGATATGTTCCGGGTGCCATAGATGTATTGGCGGTGCTGACTGTCCTTCAAAACGGGATAACGCTGCAAGGCGGTTATAGCGTGCGGGATCAGCGTCGGAGGTGTTGTCTTTCATTCGATTATCATTCCGGATTAAGAGCGTTGCTGTTGTCGGGGCGCACTCAGTCTGGAGTTTCTGAATGCGATTGTCTTGCGTTGGTAGCGTCACACGCTTTGTTTCGCCATCCAACAGATCACTGAAGACGATGCCAGTCATTACAATCGTCTGTGCTGCAGATCATATTCAAAGCCGAATACTGGGGGAAAGAGCAAATCTGATCACGTTGATCCCCCTTGCCAATTGACATCTGCCATCGTGGGAACCAGTACTATGTTGCTAATTTGCCGTCATAAAAATCATGCAAGAAGAATAGTGATTCTCAATAGCGACTAGCCACCAATCAGTTTCATCACTGTCACTTCACCCTGAAATGCAAGTTTCTTGTCCGCCAACGCGTCGACCAGAATGTTCTGAATTCGAGGCAAAGCAACATGAGGCGGCAGATCAAGCAGGTCGCCAATATACCGATGATTACTATTACTTAGACACCCATAGAGGTTACCGTCGGAAGACAGTCTGAGTCGCGTGCAAGCTCGACAGAATGGCTCACTTTCGTTCGCGATGATACCAAAAACGCCCTTATCGGGAATTCTGAATCTGACTGCCGTTGAATCATGCGGCGCATCGGTCCTGGCAAACTCGTATTTTTCAGAAATAATATCAAGCAGCCCTTCCATTGACAGGAAGTCTGTTTGGAAGCCATTGCCTGTTAGCAAGTGACCCATGCGCATAAGTTCGATAAACCGCAGTTCTATATCTCTTTCAAGGCAATAATCAAGCAACGGTAGCACTTCAGCCATATTTTGGTTCCGTAACGGAACCATGTTGATCTTGACCCGAAGCCCCATGTCCAGCATGGCATCGATACCGGCGAGCACTGTTTCAAGGTCGCCACTTCGCGCTATTTGTTTAAATTTAACGGGGTTCAGTGTGTCCAAACTGACATTGATACGGGAGATACCCGATGCCTTTATGACATCCTGCTTTTTCAAAAGCAATTGCCCGTTTGTTGTCAAACTAACGTCTTTAAGCGGCAGTTGCATAACCCCAAGCAGGAAATCATCGAACTTAGGTGTCACAAGCGGCTCGCCGCCGGTAATTCTAATTTTATCGATCCCAGCGGCTTGTTGTAGCAAAGTCACTGCTTTTAACATTTCCGTCGCGGGAAGTTCGTATTTTGCCTTCATCAGGCGTTTGCCGTCAGGGACACAATAGTTACAGGCGTAGTTACAGGCAGCGGTGAGGCTGACTCTTAAATTTCGGAATCTGCGGCCGAGTCTGTCTACGATCATGTACGGGAATAATATCTGGTTAGTTCAAAGAATTATGACATGGATCATAGGAGATAAATAGCTCGTTCATAGCTCGTT